>JAFAOG010000189.1 GCA_019237945.1 Deltaproteobacteria bacterium
GCGACCGCCCGCGCGAACAACAGCGACGCCGTCGCCAGCGCGACGAACACCGAGCCGAGCGCGAGCGGCAGGCCCGCCTTGCTGCTCGTGTGATAGTAGATGGCGACCAGCGGCGCGAGCGTGGCGAGCACCAGCGTGCCGCCGAAGATCGACGTCGCGAAGGCGCCCGCGAGCTCCGCGCCACCGAGCCGCGCATTCGAGAGCCGCAGCGCGACGATCCCCGCCGGCAGCGCGGTCAGCGCGGACAGCAGGATCACCATCGGCACCTTGTAGGCGTTCGCGACCATCAGCGTGCCGCTCTCGCTCCCCGCCGCGACTCCCCACAGCGAGGCGAGCGCGAGCGCGGCTGCGATCGCGAGGATCGACAGCACGGATTCCTCGGCGCGCGATGCCGACCGCTCGCCACCACACGTCAGCGTCATCAGCTTCGACAGACGGGCTGCTTGCATGAGCGCCCATGCAGCAACGCGCACGCCAGCCAGTCTTCACCCACTTCGTGCCACCGGCTGCCGCGATTTCCCGGGAAGAGTGATGCACGCCCACCACACCTGACGCACCATCGCGACGTGCGGTATCTCGTCCTTCTCATGCTCACCGCGTGCGCGCACACGTTCGACGACCAGCCGATCCGCGCCGTGATCACCGCGCAGCAAGACGCGTGGAACAAGGGCGATCTCGACGGCTTCATGGCCGGCTACGACCACTCGCCCGACCTCGTGTTCACGAGCGGCGGCCACATCCGCAAGGGCTACGACGAGACGATCGCGAAGTACAAGGCGAAGTACGGCACCGACAAGTCGACGATGGGCCACCTCGCGTTCGAGATCCTGCAGGTGCAGGCGCTCGGCGCCGACGGTGCGATCGTGCTCGGCCGCTGGCAGCTCACCGACACACCGAACGCCGGCAAGGGCATCTTCTCGCTCGGCTTTAGGCGCACGCCAGACGGCTGGCGCATCGTCCACGATCACACGAGCAGCGACGCGCCCTAGCTGCGGTTCGTCTTCGACAGCCGCGCGTTGCGCTGCTTCGGCTCGTAGCCACCGAGGTACTCCCAGTGCCAGGCCTCACCGGGCACCGTGCGGTGGAAGCCGTACTCGGAGGCGTGCTTCTGCAGCCACTCGAGGACGCGGTAGTCGGTGATGTAGATGTCGAGCGCGCGGCCGCTCTCGTGGTTCGAGAAGCCGGGGCGCGCGGCGAGGTGGCCGCGACCCTTGACGTAGTCCTTGTACAGCTGCTTCTGCTTCGCGTGGCTGCGGAAGCCCGAGCGAATGCGCAGGTCGATGCCAGCCTTCTCGGCGGCGCGCGCCATCGCGCGGAACGCGATCGCGGTGTGCTGCTCGGCCTCGGAGTTACCGCACGAGACGATCTTGAGCTGCGTCTTCTCGCCGTTCTTGTAGCCGGTGGTCGAACGCGCCTGCGCGGTGGCGGCGGCACAGACCAGGGCCAGGACGACGGCGAGGCGCCTCATGAAGGAGTGTCATCATGCGACAAGGCGCGGCGCGCGGCAACTCTTCCGCTCGTGTCTTCAGGCAGCTCGGGCTCCTTGTTGCCGATCCACCCCTTCCGCCGGAAGTAGCCCAGCGTCACGAGGGTCACGAGGGCCATCAGCGTCAGCGCGTAGGGATAGCCCCACCGCCAGTGGAGCTCCGGCATGTTGACGAAGTTCATCCCGTAGACGCCGGCGATGAACGTGATCGGCAGCATCACCGTCGAGATCACGGTCAACGTCTTCATGATCTCGTTCATCCGGTTGCTCTGAACGCTGAGGTACGCGTCGAGCGTGCCGCTGACGAGGTCGCGATAGCCGTCGATCTGATCGTTGATGCGCAGGAAGTGGTCGTAGACGTCGCGGAAGAACGGCACGACGTCCTTGGGGATCTCGTCGAACTCGCCGCGCGCGATGCGCAACAGGATCTCGCGCTGGTGGATGCTCATCCGGCGCAGCTCGAGCAGCAGGCGCTTGAACCGCAGGATCTTGCGCAGCACCGGCGGGCCGCGCCGCGTCCCTGCCCGCTCGAGCGTCTGGTCCTCGAGGTTCGCCAGCTGGCGATCGAGCTCGTCGACGACCGGCAGGTAGTTGTCGACCGCGTGATCGAGCAGCGAGTGCGCGAGCCACGCCGGTCCCTTCGCGAGCAGCTTCGGCGTGCGGTCGAGCTCGACGCACACCTGCTTCGTGATCTCGCCGCTCGGATCGTGCGTGAGAACGAACGTCGCGCCTATGACCACGTCGAGCTCGACCAGGTCGACCTGGCCCTGCTTCGCACTCTTCACTGCGTGGACGATGACGTAGAGGTAGTTGTCGTAGTCCTCGAGCTTGGGCATCGTGCGCGACGCCCAGATGTCCTCGATGGTCAGCGGGTGAATGTTCAGGTCGCGCAGCAGCGCGTTCGCATCGTCGCTCGGCCCGTCGAGCTCGACCCACACCGGCTTCTTGGCGGCGATCGCGG
Organism: Deltaproteobacteria bacterium; assembly: GCA_019237945.1. Lineage (GTDB taxonomy): Bacteria > Myxococcota_A > Polyangia > Haliangiales > Haliangiaceae > JABFXX01. The sequence continues at coordinate 2,448 of JAFAOG010000189.1, forward strand.
CGCGGATCTCGTCGAGCTTGTCGGTGTGGCGAAGCTGGTCGCCTTCGAGGATGCGCGCGTGCATGCGCCCTGGGTTATCGCACGCTAGCGGCTCGGATCCGTGGGGTACGGGTCCGCGGAATCCGGGACGCCATCGCCGTCGAAGTCCGCGACCGGCGTCTGCGTCGTCGAGACGTGCGGCACGCCCGTCAGGTGCGTCGTCAGGATCTCGGCGACCTGCGCTTGCGTTGCGTACAGCGGCTCGTTGACGGCAATCGGCGTCGCGAGCTTGGGGAACCGATCGTCGGCGCCGACGACGGGCCAGCCCGGCAGGTACTTCAGCTCGCCGTGGAGCGCGCTCCAGTTGCGCCCGTGCGTCGCCGGCTCGTACTGCACGAGCACGCCGGTCTGCCCGAGCACGTTGGCCGCCGCGGGAGAGCCGACATCGGCGAGACCAACCGGCGTCGGCAGGTGCGGCACGAGGACCTGCACGCCGAGGTTGCGGGCGAGCGCATAGGTCGACGCGGCGGGCATCGTCTCGTCGAGCACGGCCTGGATCAGCACGACGTTGCGCTTGCCCAGCGGTGTGCCGTCGATCGTCGCGCGCTCCGCGAGCACGTGCGGCGCGTACGCGAGCGAATCGCCGGCCTCGATGATCGCCTGCAACATCGACAGCGCCGGGTGGAATCGATCGAGCGTGCCTTGCGTCTTGTAGATCGTCTCGGCGTACGGCAGCGCGAGGCCGCCGATCTCGGGGCTGTTCGGCACGATCTGATCGACGATGCCGCCGCCCGGCACGTCCAGCACGTACAGATCGATCGTCGGCTCGACCGCCGCGAGCCCGCTTCCGACGATCGTGCCGAACGACTCACCGAGATACGCGACGTGCGTGCGATCGAGCTTCGGGGCGGTGCCATACGGTCCGCGCAGCGCGCTCAGGTCGGGCTGCTTCTGGATCAGCAGCGCGACGCGCGCCTCGTCGAGCACGCTCTGGCGGATCGAGTCGCGGATCGCGCCGATGTTGAGGAAGTTCTCGAAGAAGTCGAGGTACGCGCCGAGCCCCTGCGGATCGCCGAAGCCGTCGTGCAGGTTCGGATCGCCGGTGAACGTCGGGTTACCGACGCCGAGGTTGTTGACGACGTCGGTCGGGTTGTAGCGAGACCCGTGCCCCCACATGTCGATCGCGATCACCGCGAAGCCCTTCGACGCGAGCGGCTCCGCGAGGTCGAGCACGTCGACGCGCGAGCCACCGAGGCCGTGACCGAAGATCACGGTCGGGAAGCCGTTCGCGGGCACCGCGCCTTTCGGCAGGACGAACGTCACCGGGATCGTGTCGATCGACTGGACGATCGGGGCGCCGTACGCACCGATCTCGAACGTCTCGTCCTCGGCGCCGTCGGTCATCGTGTCGTTGCGGCGGAACCGCGCGATCTGCATCGTGCCGGTCGCGACGACCGCGATGTGATCGTGGGCGATGCCCGTCGGGTTGTCGGTGCCCCACTGCTCGAGCCCCGCGCGCGGCCCGCTCGTATCGCGCGTCGCGTGTCCCATCAGCGCGTCGAGCCTCGCCGGCGTGTCGAACACGATCGATGCATCGTCGAATGCGACCGCCGCATCCGGCACCTGCGCCGCATTCGCGATCACCTCGCGTCCGCGCTCGAGCACGTGCGTCGCGGGCTGCGTCGTGAACACGGTGATGCCGACGATCCGGCCCGCGAGCTGCGGCAGCGCGTCGAGCTCGGCGTAGGCATCGGCGGTGGTCTGCCAGCTCGCGGGCGGCTTGTGCGTCAGCCGCTCGAGCGCCTGCCCCGCGACGAGCGCGTCGCCATCGACGCCATGCACCGACGTCGTGACGACCGCCGCGTAGCGTGCGTTCTGCCGCAAGTTGACGCCGTTCGCGGGCACGCCGGTGATCACGTGGCGCGCGTCGTCGTAGCGCCACTCCGTCGGGATCGGCGCGCCGTGCTCGGGTGTCGTCGGGTCGACGTCGATCAGCACGAGCGCATCGGTCAGCGTCGAGGTCACGGCCGGCACGGTCGCCGGATCGATCGGGCCATCGATGAAGAACTCGATCGCGGGGCGGAGGCCCCAGCCGCCGAGCGTCGCGAGATGCGCCTGCAACAGATCGGCGTGATTGCCGACGATCTTGTCGAGGCCATCGATCACGCCGAGCCCGGCGCCGACGCGCACCGCATCCGTCGGGAACGGCGCATCGCCATACGCCGGCGGCGCGGACTCGATCGACATCATCACGCGAGCCGGATGCGCGTTGTCTCCGCACGCCGCGACCACCATCAGCAGGAGCACCCGTTTCACGAAGCGACAATCATAGCGAAATGGTCGAGTGTTCTGAACGACATGCAGTGGCTAACGCACTAGCCGGGACGACACTCCTCTGAGGACGGCGGGCGCCAGGCCAAGTGCGTGATGCGCATGTCGCGCGGCGTGGCCCGACCCCTGCTATTCGACCTCCGCATGCGTCTCCTCGCCGCTGCTGTCATCTTCGCGAGCGCCTGCACCACCGAGCTCGGGTCCCAACCCGCCCCGCAGGGAAACTCGATCGATGACTACATCGAATCGCTGCCGTATCTGCCGGTCGATCCGCCGCAGGTCGTGCAGGGCTCGGCATCGGCCGCGCAGCGCGACGGCGACTACCAGTGCACGACGCAGAACCTCAAGGAGACGCGCAACTACGACGAGATCGTCGCCTACGCCGCGAACTCCGACTCGCTGTGGCCCGGCGCGATCGTCTCCGCCGATTCCGTCGTCAGCGGTCTGTTCACGCAGATCGTGCTGCCGCGCTCGCCCGCGACGATCAGCGTCTCGCTCGAAAACCTCGACGGCGCGAAGACCGCGACGATCGCCGACCCAAGCCTGTCGACCTACCGCGACGCGCTCTCGGGCATCCTCAACAGCACGGTCACCGGCGCGACGGCCGCGAACCTCTCGTCGGAGATCGAGCAGGTCCACTCGCAGGAGCAGCTCAACATGGCGCTCGGCGTCCAGGCGAGCTGGGGCCTCGGCGTCGCGAGCCTGAAGTCGTCGTTCGACTTCTCGAACCAGCAGATCCGCTCGCGCTACATCGTCAAGTTCACGCAGACCTACTATACGGTCGATCTCGACGCGCCGTCGACACCGAGCGCGATGTTCGATCCAACGACGACGCTCGACATGGTCAAGGACCACATGGACGAGACGCGCCCGCCCGCGTATGTCGCGAGCGTCACCTACGGCCGCATGGTGCTGTTCACGTTCGAGTCGCAGTACTCGGCCCAGGAGATGGGCGCCGCGCTCGACTTCGCATACTCGGGCGGCACCGACGTCTCGGGGCAGGTCTCGGTCACGTACAAGGACATCCTGTCGAGCTCGAAGATCACGGCGTACATCCTCGGCGGCGACGCCGGCGCGGCCGTGATGACGATCGACAGCTACGACGCGCTGATCGCGTTCATCAAGGCCGGCGGCAACTACAGCAAGGACAGCCCCGGCGCGCCGATCGCGTACAAGCTCCGCTACCTGAAGGACAACTCGCCGGCGCGCATGTCGATGACCGACGACTACGAGGTCAAGGAGTGCAACCGCGTGTCGCAGAAGCTGCTCGTCACGCTGCAGTCGATCGCGGTCGACGATGCGGGCGGCGACTCGGGTGATGACCTAGAGCTCTACGGCGACATCTGGGCCGAAGGCGTCGACACGCAGAACCTGTTCCACAAGGACAGCAGCAACTACGTCCAGGTTCACCAGGGCAGCCAGTTCGGGCAGCCGATCAGCCAGTCGGTGATCGACGTCGTCCCGCAGGCCGGCCAGAGCATCAAGCTGCACGCCCACCTCATCGACCAGGACACGTTCTCGCCCGACGACGACATGGGCAACGAGGTCTCGATCAACCCGTTCGAGACCGGCTGGCGCAAGGACGTCACCGTCAATTTGACGGGCGATTCCGCACGGATCCGCGTGGTGTTCTCGATCGCCCCTATCTGAGGTACGGTTCGTTCGTAGCCAAAGCCAACCGCTCGGAGCCGCATGTTGCGGCACGGGACGAAATGCAGGAGCTACAGACAATTGAAAGGTCGGGCGGAATGAAGACCCAGAAGGTCACCATCCACACCCTCCGGCAGATGAAAGAGCGAGGCGAGAAGATCGCCATGTTGACCGCGTACGACGCGACGTTCGCGCGGTTGCTCGATGAATCAGGGGCCGACGTGCTCCTGGTCGGCGATTCGCTCGGCATGGTCGTCCAGGGCCACGACACCACGCTCCCCGTCACGCTCGAGGAGATCATCTATCACACGCGCGCCGTTGTCCGCGGCACCACGCGCGCCCACGTCGTCGGCGACATGCCGTTCGGCAGCTACCAGACGTCGCTCGAGCAGGGCGTCGCGAACGCCGCGCGCCTGATGAAGGAAGGCGGCTGTCACTCGATCAAGCTCGAGGGCGGCGCCGTGCACGCCGAGCTCGTGCGCCGGCTCGTCGCGGCGGGCATCCCCGTGATGGGCCACATCGGCCTCACGCCGCAGTCGTTCCACCAGCTCGGTGGCTTCAAGGTGCAGGGCCGCGAGACCGGCGGCCGCGAGAAGCTGATCGCGGATGCGCGCGCGCTCGAAGAGGCGGGCGTGTACTCGATCGTCCTCGAGGCGATCCCCGCGGACATCGCGCGCGAGATCACCCAGACCGTCAGCGTGCCGACGATCGGCATCGGCGGCGGCGCCGGCTGCGACGGCCAGGTGCTCGTCTGCTACGACATGCTCGGCATGGACGAGACGTTCAAGCCGCGCTTCGTGCGGCGGTTCGCGCAGCTCGGCCAGACGATCAAGGAAGCCGTCTCCAGCTACGTCAGCGAGGTCCGCGCGGGCACGTTCCCGTCGGATGCCGAGTCGTTCACCGGCGTCGAGTCGCGGCCGCAGCACACCGGCGCCCTGTACTCGACGGCCGGCACGAAGAAGTAGCGCACTGCGCGAAGGCGCGCCGGCCTGCTACAACGTCGAGGTGCAAGACCTGGTCGAGCTCGCGCGCGGGCGACGTGTTGTCGCGCTGACCGGCGCGGGCTGTTCGACCGAGTCCGGCATTCCCGACTACCGCGGGCCGACTGCGAAGCCGCGCGCGCCGATGCAGCATCGCGAGTTCGTCGATCGCGCCGACATGCGCCGCCGCTACTGGGCGCGCTCGCTGCTCGGCTGGCCGCGGATCGCCGGTGCGCAGCCGAATGCGGGGCATGTGGCGCTTGCCGACCTCGAGCGGCGCGGCGTGCTCGCCGGCATCATCACGCAGAACGTCGATTCGCTGCACCACAAGGCGGGCAGCCATCAGATCGTCGAGCTGCACGGTTCGCTGGCGCGCGTGCGGTGCCTGGCGTGCGGCGACATGACGTCGCGCGATCAGCTGCAACGCCGGCTGCTCGACGCGAACCCGACCTGGCGCGTCGCCGAGGTCCCGATCGCGCCCGATGGTGATGCCGAGCTCGGCGTCGTCGTCGACGAGTCGCGCCTCGAGGATTTTCAGGTCGTCGCGTGCACGGCGTGCGGCGGCGTGCTGATGCCCGACGTCGTGTTCTTCGGCGGCAGCGTGCCGAAATCGACGCTCGATGCGGCGTGGGCGCTGTTCGATCAGGCGGAGCTGCTGCTCGTCGCGGGCTCATCGCTGACCGTGTTCTCCGGCTATCGCTTCGTGCGGCGCGCCGCCGAGCGCGCGATCCCGGTCGCGATCGTCAACCTCGGACCGACACGCGGCGACCCGCACGCACAGCTGCGCATCGACGAACGCTGCGGAATTGCACTGCCCGAGCTGGCACGCGCATTGGCGTGAGCTTGCATACGAGCGCGCTCATGGGGTGATCGAGCGCGCGTCAGCCGTTACGATCGGCAGATGCGAACGCTTGTCTTGATCGGTGTTCTCGCCGTCGCAGTCCCCGCTCGCGCCGACGTCGGTCTCGGCCTGTTTGTCGGCGAGCCGACGGGCCTCGATCTCAAGATCGGCATCTCGCCGCGCTCCGGCCTCGACCTCGTGTTCGGCTGGGATACGTATCGCGACAATCGCGACCAGTACGGGCACGTCACGTACCTCGCGACGCTGCTCGTCGGCCACGGCGAGAGCGTCAACGTGCCGCTGCGACTCGGCGTCGGCGCCGCGTTCTACGGCGACCGGAGCTTCAGCAACGGCACGAACGTCGCCGTGCGCGTTCCGCTCGAGCTCGGCCTGCGGTTCCGCACCGCGCCGGTCGAGATCTACGGCGAGATCGCGCTGAAGCTGACGTTCGTCGATGCCAACAACGACAAGGACGACGTCGATCTCGACGGCGGGATCGGGTTCCGGATCTACTTTTGATAAAAGCTTGCGGAGTTGATCCCGGGTCTGCTCAAATGTTCAGGTGGATCCACACGCCGCGCTCAACCCCGCGCAACGCCAGGCAGTTCTTCATCGCGGCGAGTCGCCGCTGCTCATCGTCGCGGGCGCCGGTACCGGCAAGACGACCACGCTCGCGCATCGCATCGCGCAGCTCGTCCTCGATGGCGCGGACCCGCGGCGCATCCTGCTGCTGACGTTCTCGCGACGCGCGTCGCAGGAGATGATCCGGCGCGCGCAGCGCGTCTCGCGCGGGGCCGACCTGCCGTGGGCGGGAACGTTTCATGCGGTCGGCTCGCGCCTCTTGCGCATGCACGCGCTCGCGCTCGGCCTCGACCCGGCGTTCACGGTGCTCGATCGCGGCGATGCAGCGGACCTCGTCGATCTCGTGCGCGTCGATCGCGGGCTCGCGAAGGGCGAGCGGCGGTTCCCGAAGAAGGATACGTGTCTCGCAATCTATTCGCGCACCGTCAACGCGCGCGTCCAGCTCGAGACCGTGCTCGCGGAAGCGTATCCGTGGTGTCGCGAGCACGCCTCGGCGCTGCGCCAGCTGTTCGCGGCGTACGTCGAGGAGAAGCTCGCGCGCCACGTGCTCGACTACGACGACCTGCTGCTGTGGTGGTGGCACGCGATGGCGGCGCCCGGGCTCGCGATGGAGATCCGCGCGCGCTTCGATCACGTCCTCGTCGACGAGTACCAGGACGTCAACGCGCTGCAGGCCGAGATCGTCGCGGCGCTGTCGCCGAGTGGCAAGGGCGTGACGGCGGTCGGCGACGACGCGCAGGCGATCTACTCGTTTCGCGCCGCGACCGTGCACCACATCCTCGATTTTCCGCGCGCGTTCACGGCGCCCGCGAACCTGATCGCGCTCGAGGACAATTACCGGTCGACGTCGCCGATCATCGAGGCGTCGAACGCCGTGATCGAGCGCGCCGCGAACCGGTTCGACAAGAAGCTGCGCAGCTCGCGCGGCAACGGTGAGAAGCCGACGCTGGCAATCGTCGACGACGAGCTCGCCGAGGTCGACTACGTGATCGAGAAGGTGCTCGCGTATCGCGAGGCCGGCATGCAGCTCAAGGATCAGGCGGTGCTGATGCGCGCGGCGCACCACGCCGATCTGCTCGAGCTCGAGCTCGGCCGCCGGCGCATCCCGTACGTGAAGTACGGGGGCCTCAAGTTCCTCGAGGCGGCGCACGTCAAGGATCTGCTCGCGATCCTGCGCTGGGCCGAGAACCCGATCGATCCGATCGCCGGCTTTCGCACCGCGCAGCTCGTGCCCGGGGTCGGGCCGGCGTTCGCGCGGCGCGCGGTCGATGCGGTGCGCGCCCGTGATTCGTTCGCCGCGCTCGCCGATCTCAAGCCGCCGGCCGCGGGCCGCACGGTGTGGCCGCAGCTCGTCGAGTTGCTGACCGCGCTGCCGCACGCGGCATGGCCCGGCCAGCTCGGCCAGGTCCGCCACTTCTACGAGCCGCTGCTGATCGACAAGTACGACGGCGCGGAGGCGCGTCTCGGCGACCTCGTGCAGCTCGAGTCGATCGCCGGCACGTATCCGGGGCGCGCGCCGTTCCTCGACGACCTCACGCTCGATCCGCCGAGCGCGACCGGCGACTACGCGGGCCCGCCGATGCTCGACGAGGACTGGCTGATCCTGTCGACGATCCACTCCGCGAAGGGCCAGGAGTGGCGCGCCGTGTTCCTGCTCGACATCATCGACGGCCGCATCCCATCCGACCTCGCCGTCGGCACGCCCGATCAGATCGAGGAAGAGCGCCGACTGCTCTACGTCGCGATGACGCGCGCGCGCGATCACCTGCACCTCGTCCAGCCGCTGCGCATGTACATCGAGAAGCAGCACCGTCACGGCGAACGCCACGTCTACGCGCCGCGCAGCCGGTTCCTGCCGGATGCGATCCTCGACCGGTTCGAGCGCGTCGTGCGCGGGCGCGGGGTCGCGGGCCTGACCGCCGAGGCGCCGAAAGCGACCGTCGACGTCGCGGCGCGCCTGCGCTCGATGTGGTGATTCGACTTGCGTTCGGGCGGCGCGGGCTTACGCTGAAGACATGGCTCGCACGTTCACCGAACGCATCTGACGCCGACCTGCGCTGACCGCGGTGCTGCTCGGGCTCGCCGTCTTCGACGAGCTGGTCTCGGGCATCTCGTCGGTCGGCGCACCCGACATCGAAGCCGCGCTCGGCGCATCGCACGCGCTCGCGATGCTCGTGCTGTTCGTCGTGCCCGGGGTGATCGCGCTGCTCGTCGAGCCGCGGATCTTCCTCGTCCAGCATCGGCATCCGTGGCTCGTCCGCGCGGGCTGCGCCGTGATGGCGGCCGGCTGCGCCGTGTCGGCGATCGCGCCCGGTGCCGTGTCGCTCGCGCTGGCGTCGGGGGCGCTGTTCATCGCGATCGGCACGTGCAGCGGCATCGCGCAGGCGCGCCTCGTTGCCGACGCGGGCGACGCGAAGGGGCGCGTGATGACGCGCTGGACCCTGCTCGCGCTCGCCGGTGATCTGCTCGCGCCGGCGCTGCTCGCGGTCGTGTCGTGGCGCGCGGCGTACGCGGTGCTCGCGGCCGGGCTCCTTGCGTGGACGCTGCTGCTGCCGCCGGTGCCCGCCGCGCGCGACGCCGACGACGCCGCGCCGCCGGTGCGCTTTCGCGATGCGATCCGCGACCGCCAGCTCGTCGTGTGGCTCGCCGCGACCGCGCTGTGCGACCTGCTCGACGAGATCCTGATCGTGTTCGCGAGCCTTCACGTGCGCGGCGCGCTCGGCGGCAGCCCGCTCGCGCAGACCGCGACGGTCGTCTCGTTCATGGCGGGCGGCGCCCTCGGCCTCGTCGCGCTCGACAAGCTTCTCGCGAACCGCGACGAGCGACGCGTGCTGTTCGCTGCCGCGATCGCGTGCGCCCTCGCCTACGCCGCGTGGCTTGGCGTACCGAGCGCGTGGCCGGGCGCCGCATCGGGCCCCGCATCGGGCGCCGCGCCCTGGCTCGCCGCCGCGCTGATGCTCCCGGTCGGCGCGTTCGCCGCCCCGCTCTACCCGCTCACCGCTGCACAGGCGTACGCGCAGCGGCCGGACTCGCCCGGAGCCGTGCTCGCCGCGAGCCATCTGTTCACGCCGGTCGGGCTCGCGTTGCCGTTCGTCATCGGCCTCGTCGCCGACCACGCCGGCACGCACGTCGCGCTCGCGCTGCTCGTGATCCAGCCGCTGGGGCTCGCGTGCTTGGCAACGCGATCAGCCAGCGTTGCGTCCGGCAACGCGCCGCGCGCGTAACTGCGCGATTGCCAGCCGCAACCCCCTGGCCCGGCGGTTGCGTATCGCGCGGCCCGTGCGGACGGCAATCGGGCTGGCTCTCCTCGTTACGGCATGCGGAATCACCGGCGAAGGCAACTCGCCCGACGACCTGACCTCGGTCGACGGTCAGAACGCGGTGATCGACTTCGACGGCTTTGTCGATGTCGCGCCCGGCGCGAGCGACGCGGTCGTCAAGGACGCGATCCACAAGCAGCTCAAGAGCGCGCTCGGTGCGCTCCGCGAGCAGGGCATCGGCATCGCCGACCGCGATGCGCAGCGCAACCTCGCGACGATGACGCTGACGCACCAGGCGTTCACCGTGCTCGGCGGCAACGCGCTCGATCGCGTGCGCTACCACTATCACGACACGGCGCTGGTCGAGCGCGGCCACTCGACGAGCGCGACGATCGATCTGACGATGCTGTTCGGCGACTACGTCGCGCGCGCGGCCGAGCTGATCCCGATCTGCTCCGACGACCAGACGACCGACGGCGACTCGCTCTGGTACCACTACCAACCCAGGACGCAGGCGGCGTGCGCGCAGGCGATCGCGAGCGAGCAGCAGCGCATCGACAGCGATCGCCAGTCGCTCACCGACCTGACGACGCAGCTCACCGCGAGCGATGCGAACCGCCGGTTCCTCGCGACGCGCGCGACGCTGACGCCCGCCACCGCCGCCCCGACGAAGTACCCCGAGTACGATAAGCTGTGGGGCTTCGCCGGCGATACGTCTCGCCAGAAGATCGTCGTCTACTCGTTCTTCGGCGTGAACGCGAACGAGAGCGACCCGCACGACGACGGCCTCGTCGAGTACCTGCGCTTCGAGCGAGAGCTGCGCAAGAAGCTGCCCGCGCTGCGCGTCACCGAGACGAACCCGTCGGCGTTCCTGCTCGACTTCTACCTCGACGGCCAGAAGCTGCCGAACATCACGTGGGACAACGTCGAGCAGTGGGTCGTCGACGGGACCGGCTTCCCGACGACCGACGCGAACAAGCAGGCCGACCTGCTGCGCCAGGTCCAGCAGGCGTTTTCCGAGCGCTGGATCGTGTGGACCGCGCCGATGACGGCGACCCGCAACGGCGTGACGCGCACGATGACGATCGAGATCCGCACGTGGCACGGCTGGGAGGACGGTAGCGACGACATTCGCCTGCACGCGCGCTGGCGCTACCTCGAGGCGTTCTGGAATGCCGACGTGTTCTCGTACACCGGCCACAGCCACTTCGGTCACGGTCCGCTCGAGCCGTGGGAGTACAACGGCGGCAACTTCCCCGATCGCTACCAGGCGATGCTGATCAACTCGTGCCTGTCGTTCAACTACTACGACGAGGACTTCCTCGCGATGCACCCGGGTGGCTCGCAGCAGCTCGACGTCGTCGTCAACGGCCTGCCGGCGTACTGGATGGGCATGGGGCAGTCGACCGCGGATTACGTCGCCGGCGTCGTCGGCGGGTCGCAGAGCTGGCGTCAGGTCCTGACCTCGATGGCGGTCGATCTACCCTGGCAGCACGGCTACGACCCGATGCGAGCGGTCAACGGCGAGCTCGACAACACGTTCGATCCCGCCGGCGGCGCGATCACGATCCACTGACGCTAGACGCGCTTCCCTGCGTACGTCAGCTCGGGCGGCCGCCCACGGCGAATTCCCGAGATCGTGTGGAGCGGCGTGAGCTCGTGGTCCTTGAACACCACGTGGTCCTCGCCCTCCCACTTGACGATCTCCTGCACGCGGTCCTCGAACACGCGGCCGTCCTTCAGCTCCACCTCGACCGGCCGCTTCATCAGCTGCGACTCTTCGAGCATATCGATCACGTCACCGACGTCGATGCGATGTCCCATGGAGTACCTCCTGGGAGAACCTTGTCACCGCGCCAGGGTCAAGGCACGCGCTTGATGCTGTGTCGCTTCAATCGCCGCTGCAACGAGCTGCGGTAGATCCCGAGCCGTCGAGCAGTCTCGGAGACATTTCCGTCACAGTCGGCGTATACGCGCGCGATGTGCGCATCCAGTGCGTCGGCGAGCGTCGGAGTTTCGTCCTGCGGGATGTCCGCACGCGGTGCGCCCTCGAGGCGCTTCAAGATCTCGCGCGGTGCCATCGGCTTGTCGAGCACGAGCGTCGCGCCCGCCTGCATCGCGATCACCGTCGAATCCGTCGTCAGGTAACCGCTGATCACCGCGATCTTTGCGTTCGGGTGCAATGCGCGCAGCTCGCGCAACAGCGAGATCGACGACGCGCGGCCGAGGTGCAGATCGACCACCGCGATGTGAACCGGCTCGTGCTTCGCGAGGGCGATCGCGTCGGCCGGCGTCGCGGCGACGAGCACCTTCCCCAGCTTGTCGAATGCGCGCCGGTACATCACCAGCAGGCGTTCGTCGTCATCCACCACCAGGACCGTCTTCACGCGCGACCCTCCTACGTCCATTCTATGCGGCGCGCAACTCGTGCCGAAATACCGAACCATGCCGCAATTTGCGGCACCCCCGCCGTCACGGGCAGGCCGGGTTCGCGACCGTCGACGTCACGCGAACGCCGTACCGATCGGAAAAGGTGACGGCGACATAGCAGAGCTGCGCGGTCGTGATCCGGGCGAGATCGGCCGTCGTCATCCCCGCCATCCGATCCGGCTTGCGCGCCCACGGCAGCGACGTGGAGACCGCCTCCGGGACCGCGATGCCGAGGTACCCCTGCGGCGTGAGCAGATCGAGCTGCGACGCGCGCGCCACCCCGTCGGGCCACCGCACCTCGATCGCGGCGATCGAGCAGTCGGTCACGCACTGACCATCAGTCGGCACGAGCCGCACGTCCGGCGCGAACAGCTCGGCACGCAACGCGGCATCGCTCGGCGGAAGCACGCGCGGGAACGTCGTACCGCCGAACACGTAGCGGCCGCTCGGCACGTCATGCAGCGGGCGCGCGACCACGCCGATCGTCGCGACGCCATCGAGCATGCCGGGACGCAGCGCGGGCGCACCGATCGGCGTCCCCGCCGGCACCACGTTCGTCGACGGCCCATCGACCGTGCCCCAGAACGGCTGCTCGAACGTGACGCTCTCGGCGGACACGCCCGCGATGATCCCGGTGCCGCGCAGCGCGACGCCATCGATCGGCGTTCCGCGCACGAGATCATCGAGCGTCGCCGTGCGCGAGCCGATCGTCGGCACGATGTCGGCGACGAGATCGATGCGCGGCGGCACGACGTCGATCACGCCGTCGCCATCCGCATCGGGCGTCGCGGTGCGCAGCGCGAGGTCATCGTGCGCGCCGAGCTCGTCGACATTCGCGAGGCCGAGGTCATCGACGCTCGTCGCTCCGACCGCGTAGCCGCCCGCGATCGTCAGCTCGCCGAGATCGAGCGAGCCCGGCGCCGCGACGGGCAGCGCATCGAGTCCGTTCGCGCGCCACGTCGCGACCAGTGCCGCGTGCGGATCGGCAAACGCGATCGCCCACGTCGCGCCGGGCGCGATCGTCAGATCGAAGTCGCCGTGCGCATCGATCGTCGCGAACGCGCGCTCCTGCCCGGCCGTCGCGATGACGGTCGTCGCCGCGCTCGGATCGCGCAGCACACCGTGCAGGTGGAACGCCGGATCGGGGTCGGCGGCACAGCCGGTCGCGAGGACGAGGACGGCGAGGCGCTTCATGCCTCGTGAATCGGCCCGCCCCCCGAAGAGGTGTAGGCGCGAGAGCTGCCTACATCAGCGCTTCTTCGCGAACCGGTCGATCCAGGCGAACACTTCTTCGTGCCAGCGCTTGGAGTTCTGCGGCTTGAGCACCCAGTGGTTCTCGTCGGGGAACTCGACGAACCGGCTCGGGATGCCCTTGCGCTGGAGCGCGGTGAACGCCGCCATCGCGTGGGTCTCCGGGATCCGGAAGTCGAGGCCGCCGTGGATCACGAGCTCGGGCGTCGCCCAGTTCTTGACGAGCTCGACCGGGCTGACCTTGCTGTACTCCTCGGGCTTGTCGTACGGCGTGCCGCGGTGCTCCCACTCCGGGAACCACACCTCCTCGGTGTCGTAGTAGGCGAAGCGCGTGTCGAAGATGCCGTCGTGGCAGACGAGTGCCTTGAAGCGCTTCGTGTTGCCCTGGATCCAGTTGATCATGTAGCCGCCGTACGACGCGCCGAGCGCGACCGCGTGATCGCCGTCGAGCCACGGGTACTTCGCGAGCGCGGCGTCGAGGCCCTTCATCAGATCCTCGTACGGTGCGCCTCCCCAATCGCCGCTGATCGCATCCTCGAACGCCTGGCCGTAGCCGCTCGAGCCGTGGAAGTCGACGAACACGACGCCGTAGCCGTGCCCCGCGAACACCTCGGGGTTCCACCGGTAGTGGAAGTGATCGCCCATCGAGCCCTGCGGGCCGCCGTGGATGATGAACGCGACCGGCGCCTTGCCGCCGGTGAAGCCCGCCGGCTTGATGACGAAGCCGTGCACGGTCTCGCCCTTCGCACCCTTGAACTCGTACTGCTCGTACGCGCCCCACGCGATGTCCTTCGTGCGCGCGCTGTTCGTGAACGTCATCTGCTTGACGTCGCTGCCGTCGGGCTTCATCGAGAACAGCTCGGTCGGCATCGTCAGCGTGTCCTTCGTGAACACGATCCGATCCTTGGCGATGCGCGGCGATCCGTTCGTGCCCTTGTCGACGAGCAGCTTCGCGGCGCCGCTGGCGACATCGATCGCGAACAGCGAGTGGTTCCCGACGTTGTCGCTCGAGGTGTAGATCGTCTTGCCGTCCTTCGCCCACGTGATGCCGTCGACGCTGTGGTCCCACGCCTCGGTGACGACGTGCAGCTTCTTCGACGCGACATCGATGATCGCGAGGCGCTGGCGGTCGGCCTCGAAGCCGGGGCGCGTCATCATCGTCAGCGCGAGCGAGCGGCCGTCGGGCGAGAACGTCGGGTCGAAGTCGTACGCCTTGTTCGCGACCGTCAGGTCAACGGCGGCGCCGCCCGCGATCGGGACGAGGAAGATGTCGGTGTTCGTCGTCCACGCGATCTCGCGCCCACCGACGCGCGCGCAGTACGCGACCCACTTGCCGTCGGGCGAGATGTCGATCTGCTCCATGCCGCCGAACGGGTGCACCGGCGTGTCGGTCTGGAGCCCGGGCGTCACGTCGCGGACGTCGCGGTCCGAGGTCCACACGAACAGGTGCGAGAACTTGCCGTCCTCCCACTGATCCCAGTGCCGGTAGAACAGCTGGTCGTACGCGCGCGGTGCGTTCGGGTGCTTCGCGCGCTCGTCGTCGCGCTTCGCGGTGTCGGCGAGCGTCTTGGCGTCGGGGTAGACGTCGATCGCGAGCACGAGGCGATCGTCGGTCGGCACGACCTTGAAGCCGTTGACGTCGACGGGCAGGTGCGTGACCTGCTGCGCCTCGCCGCCGCCGGCATGGATCCGCCACACCTGCGAGCTGCCCGAGCGCGACGACAGGAAGTAGATCGAGTGACCGTCGCGCGACCACGCCGGGTCGGTGTCGTTGGCGGTTCCGCTCGTCAGCTGAAAGCCGTTGCCCTCGACGGCGGCGTCGCGCAGCCACAGGTGCGTGTGGCCCTTGTTCGCGGCGAGATCGGTCTCGCGGACCGTGTAGACGATGTCCGCGCCGCTCGGCGAGACCACCGGGTCACCGACGCGCTCCATCGCGAGCATGTCGTCGATCGTCAGGCCGTGCGGTGCGGCCGAGGCGGGCGTCGCGAGCGCCAGCAAGGCACCCAGCGTCAATCTCGATGCGTGCATGGGCGCGTCTGTACCACGGCGTAGTACCGTGTTGGGGTCATGCTCGACACCCTGCTCCAGTACCTGCGGACGCCGCTGATCGTGCTGTCGGGGACTCAGGTCACGACGCTGACGCTGCTCGCGGCGCTCGCGATCGTCATCATCGCGCGGATCGCGGCCAGCATCGTGCGCCGCACCGTCGAGCGCGTGCTCGAGGCGCGCGGCCTCGACAAGGGCCTGCGCCACTCCGTCGGCAAGATCACCCACTACGTCGTGATCACGATCGGCGTGTTCGTCGCGCTCGGCACGATCGGCGTCGACACGAGCGCGATCATGGCCGGCGGCGCCGTGCTGCTCGTCGGCATCGGCTTCGGCCTCCAGAAGCTCGCCGAGAACTTCATCTCCGGCCTGCTGCTCCTGATCGAGCGCCCGGTGCGCAAGGGCGACTTCATCGACGTCGCGGGCGTGCTCGGCACCGTCGAGGACATCGGCCTGCGCGCGACCCACGTGCTCTCGCGCGACGGCGTCACCGTGATCGTGCCGAACAGCAACTTGATCAGCGGCGTCGTCATCAACCGCACCGTGCCGACGACGCACTGCCGGATCTGGATCAAGGTCGGCGTCGCGTACGGCTCGAACCTCGAGCTCGCGTGCAAGGTGCTGATCGATCTGGCGCTCGCGGATGCGGCGATCGAGCGCGAGCCCAAGCCCGAGGTGCGCCTGCAGAACTTTGGCGACTACTCGATCGAGCTCGCGCTGGTCGCGTGGATTCTCGAGGCGAAGGACGATCTCGTCGTGTCGTCGCGGTTGCGGTTCGCGATCGAGAAGGCGTTCCGCGAGCACGCGATCGAGATGCCGCTGCCGCAGCGGGTGATCCACCAGGCGGCATGAAGGTCTCGCTCGCCGAGGCGCGTGCGTACGCGATCACCGCGCAGCAGCTCGCCGGTCCGCGCGAACAGCCCGCCGGACGGAAGGAGCTGCGCGCGCTCGTCGAGAGGCTCGGCGTCGTCCAGATCGACTCCGTCAACGTGCTCGTGCGCTCGCACTACCTGCCCGCGTTCTCGCGCCTCGGCCCGTACGACACGGCCGACCTCGATCGCCTCGCGCATCGCGCGCCGCGGGCGCTGTTCGAGTACTGGGGCCACGAGGCGTCGCTGCTGCCGGTCGATCTGCAGCCGCTATTCCGGTGGCGGATGGCGCGCGCAAAGCTTCACGCGTGGGGCCACATCAAGCGCATGATCACCGAGAAGCCCGAGGTAGTCGCGCAGGTGTTCGCGGCGGTACGGGACCGGGCGCCCGTCTCGGCGGGCGAGATCGAGGTCGGCGCCGCGAAGGCGAAGAAGGGATGGTGGGAGTGGTCCGATGCGAAGAGCGCGATCGAGTGGCTGTTCTGGAGCGGCCAGGTCACGAGCGCGGCGCGTCGCGGCTTCGAGCGACTCTACGACCTGCCCGAGCGCGTGCTGCCGAAGCGCGTGATCGACACGCCGACTCCGAGCGACGCCGACGCGCACATCGCGCTGATCGAGCGCAGCGCACGCGCGATCGGCGTCGGCACGATCAACGACCTGCGCGACTACTACCGCTTGAAGCCGGGCGATGCGAAGCCGGCCGTCGAGGCGCTCGTCGAGCGCGGCGTGCTCGTGCCGATCACCGTCGAGGGCTGGAAGCAGCCGGCCTATCGCCATCGCGCGGCGCGCGCGGTGAGGCCGCCCAAGGAGCGCGGCGCGCTGCTGTCACCGTTCGACTCGCTGATCTGGTTTCGCGAGCGCACCGAGCGGCTGTTCGGCATGAAGTTCCGGCTCGAGATCTACACGCCCGGCCCCAAGCGCGTGCACGGCTACTACGTGCTGCCGTTCCTGCTCGGCGATGCGCTGGTCGCGCGCGTCGATCTCAAGGCGGATCGCCAGGCGGGTGTGCTGCGCGTGCAGGCGTCGCACGCGGAACCGCACGCCGACAAGCGCAAGACAGCCACCGCTCTCGCCGGGGAGCTAGCCCGGATGGCGCGGTGGCTGGGACTTGCGACGGTCGTGGTCGAGCGTCGCGGCGATCTGGCGCGCGAGCTCGGCCGAGCGATCTAGCGCTCGTCGACGAAGTGCATCGCGATCGCGCCGACGAGCACGCCGACGGCAAACACGATCCACGGCGACGACCGCACCGCGGTGGTGACCGTGCGGCGATCGACATCACCGAGGCGATTCTCGACCTTCATGCGCATGTCGCCGACCCGCTGGCCGACGAACTCGCGAACGTCTTCGATGTTCTTGCCCAGGGTTCCCATGTGTCCTCCTGAGTGTGGAGAACGTGCAGTGCGTGTACCTAGCACGCGTGTTGCTAGTTCTCCTGAGGTGAACCGACGACGTCTCGTAACTGCCGGAGCTCTCATCGGAACGACGGCCGCGACCGTGGCGCTCGGGCGCAGCATCGTGCGCAAGCGCCGCGCCGAACGGCAAACGATCCAGTGCGAGGTGATGGCTCCGGAGGCGGTCGCCGCTGCGCACCGCGCCAAGGTCGAGCGCATCGCCGCTCAGCTGCGCGCCCATGACGCGAGCAAACCGGTGTCGCTGCGCAAGAAGGCGCCGCCGCACCAGGTGCCGAAGGGCGGCGATCTGCGCCGGCGCGACACCAAGATCGACATCAGCGACCTCACGGCGATCCTCTCCGTCGACCCGGTCAAGCGGCTGTGCGTCGCGGAGAGCGGAGTGATGTTCTGCGACCTCGTCGAGGCGACGCTGCGCCACGGCCTCGTGCCGATCGTCGTCCCCGAGCTCAAGACGATCACGATCGGCGGCGCGGTCAGCGGCTGCTCGATCGAGTCGATGTCGTACCGCTACGGCGGCTTCCACGACACGTGCACCGAGTACGAGGTGATCACCGCAAATGGCGACGTCCTCGTCTGCACGCCCGACAACGACTACGACCTCGTGTTCCAGATGATCCACGGCTCGTTCGGCACGCTCGGTGTGCTGAGCAAGCTGACGTTCCGGCTCGTGCCCGCGAAGCCCTACGTCTGCATCGACTACGAAACCTACGGCTCGCTCGACGAGTACCGCACCGCGATCAAGCGCCACTTCGACACGCAGGATGTCGACTTCATGGACGGCATCATGCACCGGCCCGACAAGCTGGTGCTGTGCGTCGGCAAGTTCGTCGACGAGGCGCCGTACACGTCGAAGTACGACTGGACGAAGGTCTACTGGGAGAGCACCGGCACGCGCCTCACCGACTACATGACAACGCCGGACTACTTCTTCCGCTACGACCGCGGCGTCACCAACGTGCACCCGAAGTCATGGCTCGGCCGCGCGCTGTTCGGCAAGTTCATGGGCTCTGGCAACACGCTGCGGCTCGCCGACAAGCTCAACTTCCTGTTCAAGACCGACAAGCCGACGGTGACGCTCGACGTGTTCCTGCCATTCTCGAAGGTCCCCGCGTTCCTCGAGTGGTGGCAGAAGGAGATCGGGTTCTTCCCGCTGTGGTGCGTGCCCTACAAGCGCGTGCACGACTACGAATGGCTCGACGACTCGTTCTACGCGAACATGAAGGACGAGCTGTTCCTCGATCTCGCGATCTACGGCCTCGAGCAGACCGACGACCGCAACATCCACCGCCTGATCGAGGAGAAGCTGCGCGAGCTCGGCGGGGTGAAGACGCTGATCTCGCACAACTACTACTCGCGGGACGAGTTCTGGTCGATCTGGAACAAGCGCAACTACGATCAGGTCAAGGCGATCACGGATCCCCGCAACGTGTTCCGCGACCTCTACACGAAGACCTGTCGCGCGGCGATGGGCCTCGCGGAGTAGCGCGACTCAGTCGAAGCCGCGGCAGCACGGATCATCCGGCTCGCCGCCGATCCAGCGCCGGTGCGCCTCGGCGCGCTCGGCCACACGCGTCCGCTCACGCCCCGCGTCGCGTTCCTGTGCCTCGATCGTACGTAGCTGGGCGGTGGTCGGACGCTGCTTGCTGTCGCTCATGATGAGAACTGTGAGCTGCAATCGGTATGCTCGCGGCCATGAAGACCCAGCGCATCATGGCTCTCTCACTGACGGCCGCCCTCGCAACCGGCTGCTACGGCAGCTACGGCGCGTTCCACGCCGTACACCGCTGGAATGGTCACGCGACCGAGAACAAGATCGCGAACTCGGCGATCCATCTCGGCATGTGGATCCTCCCGATCTATCCGCTCTGCCTGCTGGGCGACTTTCTCGTCTTCAACAACATCGAGTTCTTGACCGGCACGCCCGTGTTCCGCTGACCGAGCGCACACGCCCGCCGGCGCCAAGGAGCACGCTCTGATCCGACGCAGATCACTAGAAACACGTGTGGCGCGCGGGCCCCCATGTTGCAGGCGGGCACGGCATGAAAAAACTCACCGCGTTTGCATTTGCCGCGCTTCTCGCGGCGCCGTTCGCCGCCTCGGCGGACGACACGAAGACGGGCTCGACGAAGACGGGCTCGACGAACACGACCGACAAGTCGAAGGCGACCGACAAGACGAACGACACCAACTCGAACGTGCCGACGAACAAGTCGGGCACCGACAAGACGGCCGGCACGTCGACGACCGCCGCGTCGAAGGAAAAGATCAGCGCGGGCGATCTCCAGGTGATGGCGCAGATGCATCACGTCAACCAGATGGAGATCGCGATGGGCAACGTCGCCCAGACGAAGAGCACGACCCAGGCGGTCAAGTCGTACGGCAAGATGCTCGTCACCGATCACCAGTCGGCCGACAAGGATCTGCTCGCGCTTGCGAAGAAGCACGGCCAGACGATCCCCGCGTTCAAGCCGACGAACGAAGCCGATCAGAAGGACGAGAAGGACGACGCCGACATGGCCGCCCACGTCAAGACGCTCAAGGGCGCCGACTTCGACAAGGACTTCCTGTCGATGATGGTCCAGGGTCACGAGAAGGTCCTCGCGAAGCTCGACACCGCGATGGGCATGGTCACGAGCGACGAGCTGAAGACGGCGATCCAGAACGTCAAGCCGACGGTCCAGAAGCACGCGGACACCGCGCGCGACCTGCAGAAGAACACGACAACGTCGATGAAGTAACGGCAACTCGGGTGGCCTGGGAGAGTCGCAGGGACTGCTCCCCCACCCGCTGCCCACAATCGGTCGCGGTCTCGTCGAGAACGCCCCGATTTTCTGCACGCATCGCGCACGTGATTGCACGACGCGATCTGGCGATTGCACGAGGTGGTTCGCGTAGTTGAGGCACGGTCGCTGCAATTCGGCGGCGCCGTGCGCAAACTAGCCCTCCTCGCGATCACCCTCGGGGCCTGTACGGCCAATGTCGATACCTTCGAGGACTCGGACTCGACCTCGGGTACCAGCATCATCGCCGAGCCGCATCTCAGCGGCTGCCACGGCCACGCGTCCTCGTCAGTTCCGAGCGATGGCCGCTACGTGATGACGACATTCGGCGGCGGCGCCGACAACCAGCGCATGTCGTGCGGCGGCTACGCCGACGGCACCGGCTGGTACGCGGCCTCGCGGCAGCGCTACGGCTGCGGCGCGCACCTGCAGGTCGAGGCGAACGGCAACTGCGTCGTCCTCGAAGCGCAGGACTACGGCCCCGACGTCTGCGTCGAGTCGGCGGCACACATGCCGATCCTCGACATGTCGCCGCGCGCGTCGAAAGCGCTCTACGGCGTCTCGGGCGCGGGCTGGAGCGATCACCTCACCGTGACCGTCACCGAGGTGTCGTCGTCGACGCCGCTCGGCCCGTGCACGGCCGGTGGCGGCGGCGGCGGCGGTGGTGGTGGCGGCGGCGGCGGCGGCAGTGGTGGCGGCGGCGGCGCGACGAGCTGCTCGAGCTCGACGCTCGATCGCGACGTCGATGACGGCACGTGCGTGCAGTCGGCGAGCGACGGCGCCTGGTATCAGTGCAGCAGCGGCGCGTGGGTCGCGAAGTCGTCGAGCGCGGGCTGCGCGACGGCGTACGGCTACTGCACCTCGGCAACGCTGGGCACGAGCGTCCCGCCGCGCACGTGCGTGCAGTCGGCGTCGACGAGCACCTGGTACCAGTGCAACGGCCAGTCGTGGGTGAAGCCGGTCGATACGGCGACGCAGAGCGGTCCGATCGGCGCCTGCTCGTCGTGGCACGCGCTGTGAGCGTATCCTTCGGCGATGCCGAAGGTTGATGTGCAGGCGGCGCCGCGCCGCATGGGTTCGAAATATCCAGCGCCGTTCGATGCGCCATGCGCGGAACGCGTGCGCACGCGGCTCGGCGACGCGGGCGGGCTCACGCAGTTCGGCGTGAACCTGCTCGAGCTGCCGCCGGGCGCGTGGTCGAGTCAGCGCCACTGGCACAGCGACGAGGACGAGCTCGTGTACGTCCTCGCAGGCGAGGTCACGCTCGTCACCAACGACGGCGAGCACGTGCTGCGCGCTGGCGACTGCGCGGCGTTCCCGAAGGGCGACGCGAACGGTCACCAGCTGATCAATCGCTCGGCCAGCGTCGCGCGCGTGATCGAGGTCGGCGGGCGCTCGGAGGTCGACGTGTGCCGCTATCCCGACATCGACCTCGAGATCGACGCGCGAGTCGGTCAGTTCACGCACCGCGATGGCACACCGTATCCCGAGACTTGACGGACGCGCGGTCGTGGTTATCGAGGGAGCATGCGAAAGCTCCTCCCGCTCCTCGCCGCGACCATGACCGTGACGGCGATCATCATGTCGTCCGGTGCTGCTTATGCTCAGCAGGCGCGCGAGATGCGCGTGCTGCAGAACCCGTCGGCGGAGATCCTGCGGATTCACGCGAGCGTGCAGGTCGAGATGCAATCGGTCACCGATGCGCCGAGCGTGCCGCCGTTCTACTGGGCGCCGTCGGCGACGACGAAGCGCGGATAACGACGAGCGTCGCGGGATCGCGACTACGGCAGCGCGGCCGCGTCTCGCGCGATCGCATCGAGCGTCGCGTCGTCGAGCACGCGCTCGTCCATCCACGCCAGGCCGACCACCGCGCGCACTGCGCCGCTGCGATCGTGGACCGGCAGTGCGACCGCCGCTCGCGCGTCGACCGCCTTCGCGCCCGGCTTCACCGCGCCGGAGTTGTCGTCCTTGAGGTTGCAGGTCTGGATCGGCTTGTCGTGCTGCCACGCGAGGCCGGCCATGCCCTTGCCGATCGGGATCGCGGCCGTGACTTCCTGCACCTTCGGCGGGATGTTGTGCGCCGCCTTGATCGCGAGCACGCCGTCCTGCACGACGTGGACGGTTCCTGCTACAGCTGCGTGACGGCCGAGCAGATCGCGAAGCCAGCTGTTTAGCGTTTCGTCGAGCACGGGTACCATCCTGCCATGTTCAGGCTCGACGAGCAGACACAGATGGTGGCCACGATGGTGCGGCAGTGGTGTCAGGGCCAGCTCGCGCCGAAGATTCCGGCGTTCGAGGCGGGGACGGAGATGCCGTTCGAGCTGATGAAGAAGATGGCGAAGGCGTTCGGGTTCGACGCGATGCTCGGCGGCTCGATCAAGAAGCGGATCGCGAAGCTGCGCGCGGGCCAGGATGACGGCGCGGAGAAGAACCTCGGCGCGCAGGTCGGCAACCCGATGATGATGTACGTGGTGGTGAAGGAGCTGTCGCGCGTGTCGCCCGGGTTCGCGATGGGGTTCGGCGTGTCGCTCGGACTCGTCGGCGGCGCGATCGTTGCGAAGGGAAATCCTGATCAGATCGAGCGCTGGGGTTTGCCGCTCGCGACGCTGCAGACGATCGGGTCGTGGTGTTTGACCGAGCCGGGCGCCGGCAGCGATGCGTTTGGATCGATGCGCACGGTCGCGACGCGCGATGGCAGCGACTACGTGCTCAAGGGCAGCAAGACGTTCATCACGAACGGGCCGGGTGCGGATGTGTTCCTCGTGTACGCGAAGACCGACGATGGGAGCGTCGCGAGCTTCATCGTCGAGCGCGGGATGGCGGGCGTCAGCGTCGGGCCGCCGTTCAAGAAGATGGGCATGCGCGACTCGCCGACGAGCGAGGTGTTCTTCGACGACGTTCGGCTCGGCAAGGAGCACCTGCTCGGCGCCGGGCGGTCCGGCGTCAAGGACAGCCTGGGCAACGAGCGCAGCGGCGTTCCGGCGATGGCGTGGGGCATCATCGAGCGCTGCTATGACGCGAGCCTGGCGTACGTGCGCGAGCGCAAGCAGTTCGGGCGGCCGATCGGCGAGTTCCAGGCCGTGCAGCTTCACATCACGGATCTGTTTCTGAAGCTGCGTACGGTCGAAAACGTCGTGTATCGGACGGCGTGGATGCAGCAGAACGGCGTGAAGGACATGCCGTTCGTCAACGCGAGCAAGGCGATGTGCGCGCAGCTCGCGGTCGACGCGGCGCTCAAGGCGATCCAGATTCATGGCGGGTACGGGTACATGGAGGAGCTCGGGCTCGAGAAGCTGGCGCGCGACGCGAAGTTGCTCGAGCTCGGCGCCGGCACGACCGACATCAACTTGCTCGCCTGCGCACGCGAGCTGATCGGTGTGGCGAGCCTGGACACGGTGTGACGACCTGGCGCGCTCGCACATTTCAGTGCGATGACAGCGCCTCTCGTCGAAGCGAGGTGCACAGCGGTAGTCGATGTGGGACGCGCGTCGACATCGGCCGACGTCAATTGTTGGCCACGTTACTGAGAACGTCTCAATAGCGAACGGTTGTTGGCAGGCATCTCGCCCCACGCCGGAAAACCGGGGATAACGCACGTTTGCACGTGATGCGCAGACACACGTGGCACTACCCGTGAACTACACGCGCGCATATGAAACGCGCACTCGCCCTGACGTTCGCCCTCGCTGGGTGCATGACGACCGATGCCGAGGTCGACATCACGTACACCAACCACGTGCACGCGATGCCGTATCGCTCGTCGAGCGATTCGTCGATGGGGCACGGCCCCGCGGACGTGCCGAGCGCACCCGCCGGCGCGCACCTGACGTACTACGGCGGAAAGATCATTCCGAACGTCAAGGTGAGCCAGGTCCTCTACGGCTCCGGAACGTACATCTCGCAAGTCAGCGGCACACAGATGGGCTCGTTCTATACGCAGTCGCAAGGCGGCGTGTGGGACTGGCTCAACGAGTACAACACGAGCTCGCCGGCGCAGACGATCGGCCGTGGGTCGTTCATCGGCAAGACGCAGATCTCGCCGTCGTCGTCGCGCAACGGTTCGACGATCGACGACTCCGCGATCCAGGCCGAGCTCGTCGCGCAGATCCAGGCCGGCACGCTGCCGCAGCCCGACAACAACACGATCTACATGATCAACTTTCCCGCCGGGAAGACGATCACGCAGGGCGGCTCGTCATCGTGCGTCGGCGGCGGCTTCTGCGCGTATCACGGTACGCTCAAGATTGGCTCGCAGAACGTCTACTACGGCGTGTTGCCCGACATGAGCTCGAGCAGCGGCTGCGCGAGCGGCTGCGGCAACTCGACGACGTTCAACAACCAGACGAGCGTCGCGTCGCACGAGCTGATCGAGGCGGTGACCGATGCCGAGGTCGGCCTCTCGACGACCGTCGGCCCGCCGCTCGCCTGGTACGACCAGACCAACGGTGAGATCGGCGACATCTGCAACGCGCAGCAGGGCACGTTCGTCGGCGGCGATGGCGTCACCTATACGATCCAGCAGGAGTTCTCGAACCAGCAGAACAACTGCATCACGACGCGCTCGGTGTCGTCGACGCCCGACTTCGGCATCGCCGACTCGCCGTCGAGCAC
The DNA here is from genome assembly GCA_019237945.1 of Deltaproteobacteria bacterium. Taxonomy (GTDB): domain Bacteria; phylum Myxococcota_A; class Polyangia; order Haliangiales; family Haliangiaceae; genus JABFXX01. Next base: position 27,470 of record JAFAOG010000189.1, read on the forward strand.
GACGCTCGCGCCCGGCGCGACCGCGACCGTCAACGTCACGACCTCGAAGATCAATAACAGCACCCAGTCGATCACGCTGTCGGTCAGCGGCCTGCCGAGCGGCGTCACCGGCTCGTTCTCGCCGGCAACCGTCACGGCGGGCGGCTCGTCGACGCTGACCCTGACCGCGAGCTCGACCGCGAGCGGCTCGGGAACCGCGACGATCACCGGCACGTCCGGCTCGACCTCGCACTCGGCGACCGAGTCGGTCACGGTGAGCGGCGGTGGCGGTGGCGGCGGCAGCACGCTGCAGAACGGCGTCGGTATCACGATCAGCGGCGCGACGAATAACCAGCAGAACTGGACGTTCAGCGTGCCGGCCGGCACTTCGACGCTCACCGTCACGCTCAACGGCGGCACCGGCGACGCCGACCTCTACGTCAAGGCGGGCAGCGCGCCGACGCTGTCGAGCTACGACTGCCGTCCGTACGTCAACGGCAACACCGAGACGTGCACGTTCACCAGTCCCGCGGCTGGCACCTGGTACGTCATGGTCAACGGCTACGCCGCCTACTCGGGCGTGACGCTGAAGGCGACGTGGGGCGCCGACACGACGACCGCGCTGTCGAACAACGTCCCGGTCGGCGGAATCTCGGGCGCGACCGGCTCGCAGCAGTACTGGAAGCTCACCGTGCCCGCCGGCCAGACGCAGGTCGTGTTCCAGATCAGCGGCGGCACCGGCGATGCCGACCTCTACGTCAAGAGCGGCAGCAAGCCGACGACGACGAGCTACAACTGCCGGCCCTACATCAACGGCAACAGCGAGACGTGCACGATCGCGAACCCGGCCGCCGGTGACTGGTACGTCATGCTCCGCGGGTATGCGGCATTCAGTGGTGTCTCGCTCGTCGGTCATTATCCGTGATGTGCAGTCTGCTGGTTGCAGGCGCTGATGTAGGCGCACGCAGTTTCGTGCGCTTGCCGCGCGGCCGCTGACTTGCAGTTGCTAAGCGCATGTTCGCGGGGCTCGACGTTGGGCACGTCGTCGATCAGGGCGTCGTTCACGATCCGATCGTGGATGTCGCCGGCTGGGTGCGGATCAACTTCCGCCTCGACACCACTGACGCACCGGATGCCGCGTTCTTCGCGGCCTACGACCAGGTCGTCGATGCCTACGTCTCGCACGGCATCGAGGTCTACGGGCTGATCAACGACGAGAGCGTCAGCTCGAGCCTCGACCACAACGGCGATGCCTGGCGCACCGTCTACGTCGCGAACGCGACCGCGATCATCGATCACTTCAAGAACCGCGTTCGCACGTTCGAGCTGATCAACGAGCCGAACGACTGGGCGGGCGGGACGTCGGCGCGGTTCACGCCGCACGCGTTCGCGCTCGCGGTCCAGGCGACGTACCAGGCGGTCAAGCGCGACCACGCGGACGACCGGTGCTGGCAGGTGTCGCTGCTGTCGGGCCCGCTGTTCTCGTTCGACGGGACGACCTCGGCCGACTACCTGAACCAGGTCTACGGCGAGTGGGCCGGCGACGTGCCGATCGACGGCATCGGCTATCACATGTACGTCGCGCAGGGACTCGACTCGTCGACGGCCGACGTCGGCACGGCGATGCGAACGAACCTGTCGGCAATCTGGAACACGATCACCGCGCACGAAGGTGCAGGCACGCCGACGCGGATCTGGGTCAGCGAGTTCGGCTGGCAGGCCGATACGGTCGGCGCCGACGAGCAGGCCGCGCGCATGCAGGCCGGATTCGCCGCGATGCAGTCGTTCGGCAAGGTCGCCGGCGCGATCTACTTCAACTATGCCGACTTCCCCGGTGCGAGCTACGGCGTCAAGGGCCGGCCCGCCGAGGCGATGCTGCAGGCGATGCCGCACGTCGCCCACGCCGCGGCGGTCACGCAGATCGCGGCCCCGACGCTGGCGCCCGGTGAGCTCGGCGAGGTCGTCGTCACCGTCGAGAACAAGGGCTCGACGACATGGACCGGCGAGTTCCGGCTCGGCGCCGCGCCCGGCTGCCCCGATGCCGCGGCTCAGAACGCGATCGCGTGGGAGCCCGCCGCGGGCTACGTGCACTCGGTGACGGATGCGCGCGTCTACCTGCCCCACGACGTCGCGCCCGGCGAGTCGATCGACCTGCACATTCCCGTGCGCGCGCCCGATGCCGAGGGCACGTACGTGTTTGCGGCACGCATGGTCCACGAGGGCGTCACGTGGTTCGGCGCGACCGCGACGACGACCGTCACCGTCGCCGCGCATGGCGCGACCGGCAGCGGCACGACCGGCGGCGGCAGCGACACGGTCGATGCGCCCCACAGCGGCGGCTGCGCGACCTCGCACGATGCAAGCTGGCTCGCGCTGGTGCTAGCGTTCGCGCGATGCGTCTCTGGCTCCTCCTCGCGGCGGCGTGCCACGCCTCGTCGCCGCACTCGCAAGACCTAGCGTCGCGCGCCGCGCCCGCGGTCAAGCAGCTCGACCCCGCGCAGCTCGAGCGCGATACGAAGTACCTCGCCTCCGACGAGCTCGAAGGCCGCGAGCCCGGCACGCCAGGCGGCCGCAAGGCCGAGGACTACATCGCGAAGCGCTACGCCGAGATCGGCCTTCAGCCGGCGGGCGATCACGGCACGTACTTCCAGGACGTACCGATGCGCGAGGCGACGCTCGTCACCGCGTCGTTGACCGTGAATGGCGTCGCGCTCGAGCCCGGGCGCGATGTCGCGATCCGCGGTTATCCGCGCGACGGCAACATCGATATCGATCAGCCGCTCGTGTTCGTCGGGTACGGCATTCACCGGCCGGATCTCGGCTACGACGATCTCGAAGGCGTTCAGCTTCACGGCGCGATTGCCGTGATCTTCACCGGCGCGCCGCGCACCCTGAACGGCAAGCCGGTCGACGACGCGCTGCACGCCGTGCTCGCCGACACCGCGCCGCGATACCGGGCGCTCCGCGATCGCGGCGCCACCGCGGTGCTCGGCATCTATGACCCGGTGCGCGCCGAGCGGATGCCGTTCGCGAAGATCATCAAGAAGATGCCGACGACCGGGCTCGCGTGGATGGTCGACGGCGCGCCGGCATCGGACCCCGTGCTGCCGTCCGCGGCGATCGACGCGGCGACGTTCGACAGGCTCGCCGGCGCGCAGGTCGCCCATGCGCTGTGGGAACAGCTCGATCGCGGCGAGCATCCTCGTTTCGATCAGCCGCTGAAGGCATCGCTGCGGATCACGTCAACGCTGCGCGACATCACGGCGCGCAACGTCGTCGCGATGCTGCCCGGCGGTGATCTGCACGACGAGATCGTCGCCTACAGCGCGCATCACGATCACCTCGGCATCGGCGCACCCGTCAACGGCGACCACATCTACAACGGCGCGCTCGACAACGCGATCGGCGTCGCCGCGATGCTCGAGATCGCACGTGGCCTGAAGGCCCTGTCCCATCCGCCGCGACGCTCCGTGCTGTTCATCGCGGTGACCGGCGAGGAGAAGGGCCTGCTCGGCTCGGAGTACTTCGTCGAGCATCCGACGCTGCCGATCGAGCGCATCGTCGCCAACATCAACATCGACGGCGTGCATCCGAGCTACCAGGTGTTCGATGTCGAGGCGCTCGGCGCCGAGCACAGCTCGCTGCAGCGCGAGGCACTCGCGGCGGCACGCGCGGCAGGCCTCAACCTGTCGCCCGACCGCGATCCCGCGCAGGTGCATTTCATCCGGAGCGATCAGTACAGCTTCGTCAAGCGCGGGATCCCCGCGGTGCACACGGCCGCCGGCGTGATGGATGAGCACGGCGGGCTCGCGACGAACCGCGCTCTCCAGGACGCGTGGGAGAGCGAGCGCTACCACCAGCCGTCGGACGAATGGCAGCCCGGCTACCACGCCGAGTGGACGCTGCCCGAGATGAAGTTCGAGCTGATGATGGGCCTCGCCGTTGCCGATGCCGACACCCGGCCGACCTGGAACGCGCGCGACGTGTTCGGCGATGTCGCAAAACCCGCCGCGCGTGGGGATTCCCGACAGCCGGTGTCACCGCCCGTTGACGCTTCTGCGAAGCCGCGCTGACGGTTCGCGCCGGCCCGCGGCGTGAACTGCGCCCGGCCATGCGCTCCATTCTCGTCGCCTCGCTTGTCCTTGCTTCGACTGCCGCCTCGGCGGACCCGATGTCGATCGGTTTCCGCGTCGGCGGCTATGGCTTCCGCCGCGAGAACAGCTCGACGCTCGCCGGTGAGAACTCCGCGTGGGACCTGTGCCGGATGAACGGCCTCGGCCTGTTCGGCACGCGGTCGCTCACGGGGCCGCTGTTCCTCGAGGCCTCGCTCGACACGTACTTCTCGACCGCGCAGGCCCAGTCGACCGATCTGCCGCTCGATCGCCAGAGCGCGCTGATGTCGGTCGCCGCCGGCGCGCGCATGGAGGTCACGCCGTGGCTGCACGGCTACGCGCAGCTCGGGGTCGGCATGGAGCTCGCGCGCCTCAGCGTTCCCTACGGCGACGGCACGATCCACGACAACAAGGCGATGCCCGACGGTTTCTTCGGCATCGGCGGCGACATCCGCATCGCGCGCGGCACGTTCATCGGCGCGAACCTGCGCACGCTCGTCATGGGCAACTTCGACTACGACCCGCAGCGTCTGCAGATGAGCAACCAGTGGGTCGCGGCGCCGAAGTCCAGCGATGTCTTCGCCGCGTCACCGAGCCTCGCCGCGCAGGGCCAGTTCTTCATCCGGAAGGAGCTGTAGCCGGTCGCTCGCGCACGACGTCGCTCGCCTTCTTGTCCTTGCGCAGTCCCTGGAACGACGGGTGGCGCAGGCGGCCGTCCGCGGTCCACTCGGAGAATGCGACCTCGCCGACGAGCTTGGGCGTGCACCAGTGGCGGCCCGGGCCGGTCCACGCGCGCGGCGGCTCGGGCGTGAACGGACACTTCGCCGTCTCGAGCGGCTCGAGCAGCTGCTTGACCTCGACGAGCAGCTTCATCGTGAAGCCGGTGCCGACCTTGCCTGCGTAGATCAGCTTGCCGCCGTCGTAGTAGCCGACGAGCAGCGAGCCGATGTGATTGCGCGCGCCTTCCGGATCCGTGTAGCCGGCGATCACGAGCTCCTGCCGCAGCAGGCACTTCGTCTTGACCCACGAGCCGCCGCGCCCGCCGCTGTACTTGCTGTCGCGGCGCTTGCTGACGATGCCCTCGAGGCCCTGCTTGCACGCGAGCTGGAAGAACTTCTTGCCGCTGCCCTCGACGTGATCGCTGTAGCGCAAGACGCCCGCCTTCTTGCCGAGCAGCTTCTGCAACCGCTTCTTGCGCTCGAGCAGCGGCAACCCCTTGAGATCCTCGCGTTCGAGCTGCAGCAGATCGAACACGAAGTAGTGCAGGCTCGCCTGCGATCCGCTGAACGCGTTCTGCAGCGCCTGGAAGCTCGTGCGCCCATCGGGCATCACCGCCGCGACCTCGCCATCGAGGATCGCGCGCTCGCACGGCAGCTTCGCGACCGCCGCCGCGACGGTCGGGAACTGGGCGGTCCAGTCGTTCATCCGGCGCGAGAGCAGCGTCACGCGATCGCCGTGCTTGTCGGCGAGGATCCGGTAGCCGTCGAACTTCTGCTCGTGGATCCACTCGGCGCTGTCGGGTGCCTCGTCGACGAGCTGCGCGAGCTGCACGGGGATCGACACACTGCTCTTCGCGCGCGCCATTGCGCTTTCATATCGTGCACTTGGCATGCCGGAAAATGTGGTCAGACCCATTTTGCTTGCGGTCAGACCACATTTTGGCGAGGTTCGCGGCCATGCGAGCGATTGGACTTCTGGTGGTGCTGGCCGCGTGTGGTGCGAGCGACGATCCGTGCAAGGGCGTGACGGGCACGTGCAAGGGACTCTCGGAGGGCGCGAGCGCCAGTGACGTCGAAAAGGCGCTCATCGAGATCGCGCCCGGCGGCACGGTGGCGTTCGGCGCCGGCACGTTCGACTTCAAGGTCGGGCTGTCGCTGTCGGTCGACAACGTGACGATCCAGGGCGCGGGCATGGACAAGACGATCTTGTCGTTCGCGCACCAGACCGACGGCGCGCAGGGCCTGCTCGTCACCGCCAACGGCTTCACGATGCACGACATCGCGGTCGAGAACACGAAGGGCGACGCGGTGAAGATCCTCGGCGGCGATCGGATCACGCTGCAGCGCACGCGCGTCGAGTGGACCGCCGGCCCGAACGAGACGAACGGCTCCTACGGCCTCTACCCCGTGCAGTGCAAGCACGTGTTGATCGAGGACTGCGTCGTCAAGGGCGCGAGCGACTCCGGCGTGTACGTCGGCCAGAGCGATCAGATCATCGTGCAGCACAACGACGTCGAGCTGAACGTCGCCGGCATCGAGATCGAGAACTCGACGCACGCGGACGTCCACGACAACGTCGCGACGAAGAACACGGGCGGCATCCTCGTGTTCAACCTGCCCGGCCTCGAGGTCCATAACGGCGCCGGCACGCGCGTCTACAACAACCAGAGCTACGACAACAACACGAACAACTTCGCGCCGGCCGGCAACATCGTCGGGCTCGTACCGACCGGCACCGGCATCGCGATCCTCGCCGCGCACCAGATCGAGATCTTCGGCAACCAGGTCCACGACCACAAGACGGTCAACGTCGGCGTGATCAGCTACGTGCCGACCGGCATCGCGGTCACCGATCCGAACTACGACGAGTATCCGACCGCGATCTCGATCCACGACAACACGCTCACCGGCACGAGCGACATGCCGACCGGCCAGCTCGGCGGCCTCTTGATCAGCGCGCTCGGCGAGCTCTACCCGCAGGGCCCGTTCATCGTGCCCGACATCGCGTGGGACGGCGTCAAGGATCCGGCGCGCGTGCAGCAGGCGACCGGCGACTATCTCGCCGACGACAAGATCTGCATCCAGCACAACGGCGACGCCGACTTCATCGACCTCGCGTGGCCGCTCGCCGACGCGACGAAGCCGACGACCGATATGACGCCGCACGATTGCGCGCACACACCGCTGCCCGAGGTCGCGACGTGGTGAAGCTCGCGCTCGTCGCGCTTGTCGTGGCGGCGTGCGGCGACAACGCGGAGCCGTGCGGCCCCGACAACTTCTGCGCGCGGCTCTCGGGCTGGCACCTGTTCGACAACATCGCGGATCAGACGCCCGCGCCCGGCGTCGTGCCGTACGACGTCAACACAGCGCTGTTCTCCGACTACGCGACGAAGAATCGCTTCCTCGTGCTCCCGCAGGGCGCCCCCGCGACATGGAGCGACCACGACGCCCTCGACTTGCCGGTCGGCACACTGCTCGTCAAGACGTTCTCGTACCTGCACGACCGCCGCGATCCGACGCTCGGCCGCACGCTGCTCGAGACGCGCGTGCTGGTGCACGGCGATGCGGGCTGGCACGGCGCCGCGTACGTCTACAATGACGATGGCCACGACGCGACGCTGCAGATCGCGGGCGCGATCCTCGACGAGAGCTGGATCCACGACGACGGCAGCCAGCGCACCGACGAGTACGTCGTGCCGAACGAGAACCAGTGCAAGAACTGCCACGCCGAGCACGACAACACGCTGACGCCGCTCGGCCCCAAGGTCCGCCACCTCAACAAGGCGGGCCAGCTCGAGGCGATGATCGCGGACGGCTCGCTCGTCGGCGCGCCCGACCCCGCGATGTGGATGCGCGCGCCCGATGCGTTCGATCCGAGCAGCGGCACGCTCGATCAGCGCGCGCGCGCATGGCTCGACATCAACTGCGGCCACTGCCACAACCCGACGGGCGCCGCGCGCACGAGCGGCCTGTTCCTCGACGTGCTCGAGACCGATCCGGCGGTGTTCGGCGTGTGCAAGCCGCCGGTCGCGACCGGCCGCGGCTCCGGCGGTTTCCAGTTCGACATCGTGCCGGGCAAGCCCGACGAGTCGATCATGGTCTACCGGATCTCGTCGACCGAGCCCGAGATCAAGATGCCCGAGCTCGGCCGCAACCTCGTCCATGCCGAGGGCGTCGCGCTGATCCGCGACTGGATCTCGGCGATGCCGGGAGGTTGCACTGGCTTCACCGGTCGGCATGGCCAGCCCACTGGCCACGCACCGCGCTCGTAGCTGCGCGAGATCACGGTGGGGCGTTGTGGCGCGCGTGCTGCAGTGCGGCGCGCCATGCAGCGAGCGCTCGTGTTGTTCGTCCTTGGCGCGTGTGCAGCAGATCCGTCGGGCTCGTCGAGCGGCGGAGGCAAAGCCGATGGCAGCGAGCCGACGATCACGTTTCACAGCGATTACACCGAGCGCGTGACCGGCACCCTGCTCGCCGGATCGCCGGTGCGCATCCGCTACGATCTCGATCGCGTCACCGATTGCCGCAGCGATGCCTGGGGCGTCTCCGGCTACGCGCAATTCGATGGCGGCGTTCCGGTCGCGTTCGGCGTGTCGCGCCTTGCGAACGGCGATGTCGTTCCCGTCGACGCCGAGCTCGAGCTGCCGGCAAGCGCCTCGCACGTCGCGATCTGGTTCGAGGTCAACGACAAGTACGGCTGCCACGCGTACGACTCGAACGAAGGCGCGAACTACCAGTTCGACATCGATCGCCACGGCCTCGGCGCCGTGCTCGCGTGGGACGCCGGCGGCTTCAGCCAGTCAGGCGCGGTTCACGCCGGCGACAAGGTCGTCGTTCACTACGATCCCGCGCGCCTCGCGACCTGCGAAGGCTCGACAGGCGGCCACGCGGCGTGGGGCGTCAGCGGGCACTATCAGGTCGACGGCGGAAGCGTGCACGACCTCGTCGTGTCGCGCGCCGAAACCGAAACGCTCGTCGCCGCGGACCCGACGCTGACCGTGCCGCGCGGGCACGACCTCGCATTCTGGTTCGAGGCGACGAACGTGTGGGGTTGCCACGCGTTCGACTCGGCGTACGGCAGCAACTACCACGTCACGATCGAGTGACTACGGCGCGGTCGTCGTGCTGCCGTTGACGTTGCCGTTGAGCGCACCGCCGCGCTGATCGAGCGTGCCGGTGTTGCGGTCGCGTCGCGTATCGGTGTTCGTGTTCGTGTCGGTCGTTCCGCTGGTCCCCGACGGCGAGATCGGCCCGGTCGTCGTGTTCGTGCCGGGCGCGCTGTTCGTGCCGTTCGCGCCGTTCGTGTTCGTGCCGTTGTAGGCGCCCGAGTTGCCGGTGTTCGTGTCGGTGCCGACCGGGCTGCCGGTGTTGCCCGTCGAGCCAGTGCCAGTTGTCGTGCCGGTCGTGCCGGTCGTGCCCGTCGTGCCCGTCGTGCCGGGCGTGCCCGTCGGGTTCGCGTTCTGGTTGGTCGCGCCGGTGGCCGTGCCCGTCGTCGTGCCGGTAGCCGTGCCGGTCGTGCCCGTCGTGCCTTGCGCGCCTGCCGCGGTCGCGCCCGCACCGGCGCCCGCCTGCAGCGGCTGCGTCTGATCGGTGCTCGGCGTGTTCCACGGATCATGCGCCGTGTTCGTCGTCGGCGTCGTCGTGGTCGTGGTCGTGGTCTCGACCGGCTTGTTCGACAGCGTGCCGGTGCGATCGGCGTCGCCGTTGGCATTGCGGCAACCGAACGCCGCGCACGTGAAAAGCGATGCGAAGAGAACTGAACGAATGATTGTCATGACACCTCTCCTATGCGAGGGGTGTCTTTCAACAAGCGCGCCGATCGGCATTCACCGCACGTCGCGGTTCGAGTTTCCCTCGGCGAACGCGAGCTGCGAGAACTGCTCGGCCCAGCGGCCGTGGTAGCGCAGCACGTAGAGTCCGTTGCGCACGTCGACGACATAGATGAGGCCGCTGTCGACGACGGGGTAGCTCCACATCTCGACGTGGTTGCCCGAGAGCCCCGGATCTTCTTTCGCGACGCTCGCGATCGGATCGGGGCGAAGCTCCGCGAGCTGGGCGGGCGCCGTCGGATCGCTGACGTCGATCGCCTGGAGGCCGCCCGCGTACCACGTGACGAGCGCCAGATCGTGCGTGACCGTCGCGTTGTGCGCGGTGAACGCGGTCAGTGCGGGATAGCTCGCGCAGCGCGCCGGGTCCTGCTCCGGCAGTGCGAATTCTCCGACGACGACCGGCGCCATCGGATCGCGGATGTCGACCGTGCGCAGATGCCCCCATGGGCAGCCTGCCCCGTACGGCATCGGATAGATCTCCTCGGTGACGACGAGCAGATCGCGCCCTGGCGCCTTCACCGCGCTGTGCGGCCCCATTCCGGGCGGCGCCCAGTCGAGGCCCTGCGTCGTGATCATGTGCGGCATCGCCGGATCGCTGACGTCGGCGAGCCACAGCCCCGCCGTCTGGTGCGAGAGATATGCGGTCTTGCCGTCAGGGCTGATGCTGACCGAGTGCAGGATGCCGTTGCCGCTCGCGCCGAGCCCCGGATCCCAGCTGCCGACCTGAGCAGCCGTCTCGAGGTTGACGACCTCGAGCTGCGAGCCCGCGCCCGGCACGCTGACGAACGCGAGGTGATTCCACACGTAGAACTCGTGCGGATCGCGCGCCGACCGAAACGACGTCGTGAAGCTGTACGTCGCCGCGAGCACCGGCGCGCGCGGATTGCTGATGTCGAACAGCTTGAGGTTCTCGCGCTCGGCCTGCCCGCTCTGACACCCGTGGAGATCCGGCGAGCACGCGAGGTTCATCACGACCAGCAGGTGAAGATCGGGAACGACGCGCAGCTCGCGCGACGACATGCCGGTGAGGCCCTCGTCGGGCGCGCCGATCTCGCCGACGACGGTCGGGTTCGCGGGATCGTGGATGTCGACGATCGCGATGCCCTTGCCGTCGATGCGCGATCCGACGTACGCGGTGTCGCCGGCGATCGCGAGCGCCGAATTCATGCCGCGCGCGCCGAGATCACTGTGCCCGACGATCTCGAACGAGCCGCTCGGCGCGAGGTTGTCACCGCACGCGCCGACGAGAAGCGGCAGCAGCCACGGCCTCATCGGAACGTCGTCTCCACGGGCTGGGTCGGTGGATCCTGCGTGCGGCGCAGCGCGATCTGCAGATCGCCCGCCGTCGCGAACAGCGCGCCGACGCCGCGCACCTTCTCGAGGTCCTTCGTCAGCTTCTGCGCGATCTCGCCGGAGTCCTGCGCCTCCTCGCCATACTGCTGCAGCAGCATCGCGAACCGTGCGCTGATCGCCTCCTGGATCGACGGATCGACCTCGATCAGGTGCAGCTCGATCAGGCTGTTGAGCAAGCGGTCGGCCCACGCGCCGCAGGGCGCCTTCTGCGGCAGGCTCGTGCGCGCGGGCTCGTGCATCGGCGTGCGGCGCGTCGCGAGCTCGGCGGCGCGATCGTAGTCGCCGAGCATGAGGAAGATGCTCGGCAGCGAGCCGTCGAGCATGACGTCGGTGCCGAGATCGCCATGCTCGGCGAACCGAAGCAGCGCCGGTCGCGCGATGCGCCAGGACACGCAATCCGCCCACGGGATCGCGACCGGGCCGACGTCGTGGTCGGTCAGCTCGAACGTGCCGTTGCGCGTCGGATCGCCGACCGACGTGCCATAGCCGTGCTGCGACGCGACGATGTAGAGCGCGCACTCGATGCCGTTGCACACGCCGACGATCTGGTCGTCGCCCGTCGACCACAGCCGGAACAGCACCGGATCGATTCCGCCGATCGAGTACAGCGCGTCGAGCGCGACGCCGAGGTCGGTCAGCGAGCGCACGCGCAGCGCGTCCTCGTCGTACTCGCCCCACACGAGCAGCGGCTCGCCGCGCGCGACACGCGAGTTGCCCTCGAGAGCCCGCGCGTCGACCTCCTCGATCAGGCCGGCCGCGATGTCGCGCAGCTGCTGCTGGCGCAGCTCGACCTCGTACCGCTCGTGGCCCCCGTTCGCGATGTACTGGAACCGGAACAGGTCCTTCTTGTCGACGCGCCCGCCAAACCCACACTCCGCCTCGAAGGCACGCGCTCCGACGACCGAGCCTTCGTCGCCGAAGTCCAGCCGCGCGATCACGTCGCGGACCATCGCCCGGAAGTCATCCGGGATGCGGAAAGCCACCACGGGCCTCTAGAGTAATCGAACCTCGCAGTTTGCGTGTCATGCTCGGAGGGAAATGCTCGTGTGGGTCTTCCTCATCGCGCTCGCGGATCTCGACGTCAAGGTCGAGCCCGGCGCCGACGAGATGATGGACGGCGGGTTCCGCGGGCAGATCCATCTCGTCCCGCAGCTGCCGACGGGAAAGTACAAGCAGCACCTGACGTGGGCGACCCAGGCGTTCGCCGACATCGACGCGTTCTTCACCGGGCTCGACCTGCCCGATCCGGCGCCGTATCGCTGGCGATCGATCACGCTCCAGTTCGTGCGCTCCGTCGGCAAGCACACGCCGAGCGCGTATGCGAGCAAGTGGACGATCACCTACAACGTCGAAGGCTCGCTGATGACGAGCGCGGCCGGCGTGCGCGAAACACTGTTCCACGAGCTGTTCCACCTCAACGACGAGGAGCACGGCGACTGGTCGGGCAAGACCCTCGCCGCGGACTACGACGCGATCGTCAAGAAGTGCGGAACGAAGCCGAGCTGCCTCGCGCCGTACGCGCCGAACGACACGAAGGTCCGCGCGACCGGCACGTACTACGCGTTCCAGCCGAACAACGGATCGAGCGTCCACGAGTACGCCGCCGAGCTCGCGGTCCGGTACTGGAAGGAGCAGACGGAGATCGCGAAATCCGGGAAGCTTTCGCACAAAGCTTTCAAGTGCGGACCGGCGGAAAATGCGCGCGCCTGGCAGGCTCTCGTAGGAGAATTTTTCGCCGGGCGCGACGGCGTTCCGGCCTGCTGAACCGTTCAGCGTGCGCGCCGACGCGCGCTCCCGCCCACCGTGCGTGGGCGCCCGTTTTTGCGGTGCAAGTCCGCGGGCGCTAAGGCGTGCTCACGGGCACATCACATGCAACCCGCGCGCGTGATGCAGTCGGATCAGGGTGTCCTGAGCAGGGGCTCGTTTGAGCCTCCCGTTTCCGGAGTGATCGATCCACGGTGTGCGCCATGACCGACCTGGTGGCGCAGCCGGGCTACGAGGAGCATCTGCCGAGCACGATGCTCGACGACTCCGACGAGCCGGAGGAGGGTCGCTCGTTGATGACGTACGGCCGGGACATCCTGGTCGTCGACGACAACGACACGAACCTGATCGCGGTCGAGGCGGCCCTCGCGCCTCTCGGCCGCAAGATGGTGCTCGCGCGTTCCGGCGTCGAGGCGCTCGCGCGGCTCCTCGAGCAGGACTTCGCGCTGATCATCCTCGACGTCGCGATGCCCGGCATGGACGGCTTCGAGACCGCCAAGCTCGTTCGTTCGCGCGCGCGCAACCGGGCGACGCCAATCATCTTCATCACCGGCCTGTCCTGGCAGGACGAAGAGATCCTCAAGGGCTACGAGCTCGGCGCGTTCGATTTCATGATGAAGCCGGTCCGCCCCGAGGTGCTGCGCGCGAAGGCGAGCGTGTTCATCGAGCTGCAGGACCGCACGCTCGAGCTGCAGCTCAAGGCCGACGAGCTGCGCACCGCGCAGAACCGCGCCCACGAGCGCGAGCTGACGATGCAGCGCAAGCGCTTCGAGGCCGAGGTGATGGAGCGCCAGATGGAGCAGATGGCCGAGGCCGATCGCCGCAAGGACGAGTTCCTCGCGATCCTCGCGCACGAGCTTCGCAACCCGCTGCAGCCGCTGCAGACCGCGGTCGAGGTGATGGAGCACGAGCCCGAGAAGCCGGTGCCCGGGCGCGTCCGCGGCATCATCAAGCGCCAGGTCACGTTCATCGGCCGCCTCGTCGACGACCTGCTCGACGTCGCGCGCTTCCAGACCGGCAAGCTCGAGCTGCGCCGCGAGCCGCTGTCGCTCGACAAGATCGTCGAGGAAGCGGTCGGCGATATGCGCGTGCAGGCGGAGTCGCGCAAGCACGCGCTCTCGCTCGAGCACACCAAGCCGTCGCCGCGCATTCACGGCGACCCCGTGCGCCTCGTCCAGGTGATCTGCAATCTGCTGTCGAACGCGATCAAGTACACGCCGCCCGGCGGGCGCATCTCGGTGCGCTACGGCCAGGACGGCGAGAACGCGTTCGTGCGCGTCAGCGATACGGGCAAGGGAATCCCCGCGGACCTCGTGCCGCGCGTGTTCGACATGTTCGTCCAGGAACGCGTCACGCCCGATGGCGCCGGCGGCCTCGGCCTCGGCCTGGGTCTCGTCAAGCGTCTGATCGAGCTGCACGGCGGCACGGTGAAGGCGTCGAGCGACGGCGTCGGCAAGGGCTCCGTGTTCGAGGTGCGCATTCCCGCCTACGACGAGCACGCGACGATTCCGGTGCAGAAGGACGTCGTCGACGATCCGACGCTGCGCCCGCTCAAGGCGGTCGTATGCGACGACGCCGCGGACCTGCGCGAGCTCGTCGCCGAGCTGCTGCGCATGAAGGGCCACGAGGTCTACGTCTGCGAGGATGGCGCGGCCGCGCTGCGCGTCATCGCCGACGAGAAGCCCGACGTCGCGTTGATCGATATCGGGCTGCCCGAGATGGACGGCTACGAGGTCGCGCGGCGGGTCCGTCGGGCACCGACGAATACCGATAAACGAGTTCGCCTGATCGCCATGACCGGTTACGGCCAGGCGGTCGATCGCCAGAATGCCATGCAAGCGGGCTTCGACGCCCACATCGTCAAACCCGCAAGCGCCGAGAAGATCATGCGCGCGCTGTACGGAACCCCCGAGGAGTCATGAATACCTTCGAAACCGGCAAGAACGGCAACGGAAGCAACGGCAACGGCCACAAGGGCAAGGGGGCGAACGGGCACACGGTGAAAGCCGGGCCCGAGCAACTCGCGCACCGCGAGCTCCTCGCGGCGTTGCGCCAGTTCAAGCGCGGCAACTTCGAGGTGAAGCTTCGCGAGGACCTGACCGGCGTCGACGGTCAGATCTGCGAGACCTTCAACGAGATGGTCGCGATGGTGAAGTCCATCCGCGACGAAGCGCAGGACGTCTCGAGCGCGGTCGGTAAGGAAGGCCAGGCGCAGAAGCGCATGCGCCGCTTCGGCACGACCGGTGGCTGGAACGAGTACATCTCGTCGGTCAACGAGGTCATCGAGGACCTCTCGGGTCACGCGAACGAGATGGCGCGCGTCGTCAACGCCGTCGCCCGCGGCGATCTCGAGCAGACGATGGACGTCGAGGACGGCGGGCACGGTCCGCGCCGCGGCGAGTTCCTTCGCCACGCGAAGATCGTCAACGGCATGGTGGCCCGACTTGCACAGTTCGGCTCCGAGGTGACGCGCGTCGCGCTCGAAGTCGGTGGCGAAGGCAAGCTCGGTGCCCAGGCGCGTGTCCAGGGCGTCATGGGCGTCTGGAAGGACCTGACGGACTCCGTGAACCTGATGGCGTCGAACCTGACGTCGCAGGTCCGCGAGATCGCCCGCGTCACCACGGCCGTCGCGCAGGGCGACCTGACGAAGACGATCACGATCGACGTCAAGGGCGAGATCCTCGAGCTCAAGAACACGATGAACACGATGGTCGAGCAGCTGCGCGCCTTCGCAAACGAGGTGACGCGCGTTGCTCGCGAAGTCGGTACGGAAGGCCGCCTCGGCGGTCAGGCGACGGTCCGCGGCGTCAGCGGCGTGTGGCGCGAGCTCACCGAGTCGGTGAACTCGATGGCGAACAACCTGACGTTCCAGGTGCGAAACATCGCCGAAGTGACGAGCGCCGTCGCCGGTGGCGACCTCGGCAAGAAGATCACCGTCGAGGCGAAGGGCGAGATCCTCGGCCTCAAGAACACGATCAACACGATGGTCGATCAGCTCTCGGCGTTTGCCGCCGAGGTGACGCGTGTTGCTCGCGAGGTCGGTACCGAAGGCGTCCTCGGCGGTCAGGCCGAGGTTGCCGACGTTTCGGGTGTGTGGCGCGAGCTCACGCAGAACGTCAACGGCATGGCGTCGAACCTCACGTCGCAGGTGCGCAACATCGCCGAGGTCATCACGGCGATCGCCTCCGGCGACCTGTCGAAGAAGATCGGCGTCGATGCCCGCGGCGAGATCCTCGCGCTCAAGAACACGATCAACGCGACGGTCGACAAGCTCGGCCGGTTCTCTGCCGAGGTGACGCGTGTCGCGCGTCTCGTCGGTACGGAAGGCACGCTCGGTGTGACCGCCGACGTGAAGGACGTGTCGGGCATCTGGAAGGAGCTGACCGATAACGTCAACCAGATGGCGAAGAACCTGACCAACCAGGTTCGCGACATCGCGGAGGTGACGACGGCCGTCGCCAACGGCGACCTCGGCCGCAAGATCACGGTCGAAGCGCGTGGCGAGCTCGTCACGCTGAAGAACACGATCAACACGATGGTCGATCAGCTCAACGCGTTCGCCTCCGAAGTGACGCGCGTTGCTCGCGAGGTCGGTACGGAAGGCGTGCTCGGCGGTCAGGCCCAGGTGCGTGACGTGTCGGGCGTCTGGAAGGAGCTGACCGACAACGTCAACTCGATGGCCGCGAACCTGACGAACCAGGTGCGAAACATCGCCGACGTTGCCCGCGCTGTCGCCGCCGGCGACCTGTCGAGGAAGATCACCGTCGATGCGAAGGGCGAGGTGCTCGACCTCAAGGCCACGCTGAACACGATGGTCGATCAGCTCAACGCGTTCGCCTCCGAGGTGACGCGCGTTGCTCGCGAGGTCGGTACGGAAGGCCGCCTCGGCGGTCAGCCCTCGGTCGAAGGCGTCCGCGGTACGTGGAAGGAGCTCACCGATAACGTCAACGGCATGGCGCGCAACCTGACCAACCAGGTGCGTGACATTGCCGAAGTGACGACGGCCGTCGCGCGTGGTGACCTGACCCGCAAGATCACCGTCGACGCGAAGGGCGAGATCCTCGAGCTCAAGAACACCGTCAACATCATGGTCGATCAGCTCTCGAGCTTCGCCGACCAGGTGACGCGCCTCGCTCGCGAGGTCGGTATCGAAGGCCGCCTCGGCGGTCAGGCCGACGTCCGCGGCGTCTTGGGCACGTGGCGTAACCTGACCGACGCCGTCAACTCGATGGCTGCGAACCTCACCGACCAGGTGCGAAACATCGCGAAGGTCGCATCGGCGATCGCCGCCGGTGACTTGCAGCAGAAGATCGTCGTCGAGGCGCGCGGTGAGATCCTCGAGCTGAAGAACACCGTCAACACGATGGTCGATCAGCTCTCGGCATTCGCCGACCAGGTGTCGCGCGTCGCTCGCGAGGTCGGTACCGAAGGAAAGCTCGGTGGCCAGGCCTCGGTCGAAGGCGTCCGCGGTACGTGGAAGGAGCTGACCGACAACGTCAACCAGATGGCGTCGAACCTGACCAACCAGGTCCGCGACATCTCGGCCGTCGCGACGGCAATCGCTCGCGGCGACATGACGCGCAAGATCTCGGTCGAGGTTCGTGGCGAGCTGCTCGACCTCAAGAACGTCATCAACACGATGGTCGACACGCTGAGCTCGTTCGCCGACGAGGTGACGCGAGTGGCGCGCGACGTCGGTGTCGAAGGCAAGCTCGGTGGTCAGGCGGCCGTTCGCGGCGTCGCCGGTACGTGGAAGGAGCTGACCGACAACGTCAACCAGATGGCGTCGAACCTGACCAACCAGGTGCGCGACATCGCTGACGTGACGACCGCCGTCGCCAACGGCGACCTGACCCGGAAGATCACCGTCGAGGTTCGTGGCGAGCTGCTCCAGCTCAAGAACACGATCAACACGATGGTCGATCAGCTGGGCTCGTTCGCATCGGAGGTGACGCGTGTTGCGCGCGAGGTCGGTCTCGAGGGTGTCCTCGGTGGCCAGGCCGAAGTGCGCGGCGTCTCCGGAACGTGGCGCGAGCTGACCGACAACGTGAACGTCATGGCGCGTAACCTCACCGAGCAGGTGCGCGGCATCGCGACGGTCGTGACGGCCGTTGCGAACGGTGACCTCGACCGCAAGCTGAACCTCGCCGCCCGCGGTGAGATCGCGACGCTGGTCGACACGATCAACAACATGATCGACACGCTGTCGACGTTCGCCGAGCAGGTCACGGGTGTCGCCCGCGACGTCGGTGTCGACGGTCGCCTCGGTGGTCAGGCCGACGTGCCGGGCGCCGCTGGCGTGTGGCGCGACCTGACGAACAACGTCAACGAGCTCGCCGGCAACCTGACCAACCAGGTCCGCGCGATTCGCGACGTTGCGACGGCCGTGACGCAAGGTGACCTGACCCGGTCGATCACCGTCGAAGCGCGCGGCGAGATCGCGCAGCTCAAAGACACCGTCAACCAGATGATCCGCACGCTCGCGGAGACCACGAAGGTCAACCAGGAGCAGGACTGGCTCAAGACGAACGTCGCGCGGTTCACCCGCATGCTGCAGGGCCAGCGCGATCTGTTGACCGTTGCGCGCCAGATCCTCAACGAGCTGGCTCCGCTCGTGAACGCCCACCACGGCGCGTTCTACATGACGGAGACCGACGAGGAGGGTCAGGTCCTGCGCCTGTTCGCGAGCTACGCGTATCAGGAGCGCAAGCACATCGCGAATGTCTGGCGGTTCGGTCAGGGCCTCGTCGGCCAGGCCGCACTCGAGGGCAAGCGCATCGTGATCAGCAAGGTGCCCGCGGACTACATCGCGATCACCAGCGCTCTTGGTGATGCGCCGCCGCACTCGATCGTCGTCGTGCCGATCCTCTTCGAAGGTGAGGTCAAGGGCGTCATCGAGCTGGCGTCGTTCGAGAAGTACTCGAGCATCCAGCTCGCGTTCCTCGACCAGATGCTCGAGTCACTCGGCATCGTCATCGCGACCATCGAGGCCACGATGCGCACCGACGAGCTGCTGCGTCAGTCGCAGTCGCTCACCGAGGAGCTGCGCAGCCAGCAGGACGAGCTGCAGCAGACGAACGAGGAGCTCGAGGAGAAGGCCCACCAGCTCACCGAGCAGAAGGCAGAGGTCGAGCGCAAGAACCGCCAGGTCGAGCTCGCTCGTCAGGAGCTCGAGGAGAAGGCGGAGCAGCTCGCTCTCACCTCGAAGTACAAGAGCCAGTTCCTCGCGAACATGTCGCACGAGCTGCGCACGCCGCTGAACTCGCTGCTGATCCTGTCGCGCCAGCTCGCCGAGAACAACGACGGCAACCTGAGCGACAAGCAGATCCGCTACGCCGAGACGATCCGTCAGGCCGGTACCGACCTGATGACCCTGATCAACGAGATCCTCGACCTCGCGAAGATCGAGTCGGGCACGATGGCCGTCGAGGTCGGTCAGGTTCGGTTCGCGAACCTGCGCGACTACGTCGACCAGACGTTCCGCCAGGTCGCCGAGGAGAAGGGTCTGTCGTTCGCGGTCGAGCTCGACGAGAACCTGCCGATGAACATCGATACGGACGACATGCGGCTGCGCCAGGTGCTGCGTAACCTCCTGTCGAACGCGATCAAGTTCACCGAGAAGGGTCGCGTCAAGCTGCGGATCGGACGCGCGCAGAACGACGTCATCGCGTTCAGCGTGTCGGATACCGGCATCGGCATCCCGCAGGACAAGCAGCGCCTGATCTTCGAGGCGTTCCAGCAAGCGGACGGCTCGACGAGCCGCAAGTACGGCGGCACCGGCCTCGGGCTTGCGATCTCGCGCGAGATCGCCGGCCTGCTCGGTGGCGACCTCCGTGTCGACTCGATCGTCGGCCAGGGCTCGACGTTCACGCTGTACCTGCCGACCGTGTACAAGCAGAGCGACAAGCACCGCCGCGCTCAGATCCTGCAGCAGACGACGACCTCGTTGCCGCCGCCGCAGATCATCGACCTGACGCAGCCGGAGACGCTCGACACTCCGGTGGCCTCGACGATCGTGACCAACGCGCTGGCGCGCACGATTCCGGACGACTACGAGTCGCTGGAGCCGGGCGACCGCGTGCTGCTCGTCGTCGAGGACGACCCGACGTTCGCGATGACGATGCTCGAGATGGCCCGCGCGTCGGGCTTCAAGGGTGTCGTTGCTCAGGGCGGCCATCAGGCGCTCGAGCTCGCGCGCTCGGTGAAGCCGGATGCGATCACGCTCGACCTCAAGCTGCCGGATCTCGACGGCTGGGTCCTGCTGGATCGCCTCAAGCACGATGCCGCCACCCGTCACATCCCGGTGCACATCGTGTCGGGTCTGGACGAGGAGCGGCGCGGCCTCAACTCCGGTGCGCTCGGCTTCCTCCAGAAGCCGGTGACATCGGATGACCTCAAGGTCGGGCTGTCGAAGGTGCGCGACTTCGTCGAGAAGCGCGTCAAGCAGCTGCTCGTCATCGAGGACGATCCGGTCCAGAGCCAGGCGATCAGCGACCTCATCGGCGACGGTGATGTCGAGACGACGACGGTCCAGTCCGGCGAGGTTGCCCTCCAGGCGCTCTCGCAGAAGGCGTACGACTGCGTCGTCCTCGACCTCCGCCTGCCGGGCATGAGCGGCTTCGACGTCATCGAGCGGATCAAGGCCAACCCCGAGCATCGGCGCCTGCCGGTGATCGTGTACACGGGCCGCGATCTGACCGAGGAGGACAAGCAGCGCCTGCACGGCCTCGCGCAGACGGTCATCGTCAAGGACGTCACGACGATGGAGCGCCTGCTCGACGAGACGGCGCTGTTCCTCCACCGCGTGGAGGCGAACCTGCCGGAGCGCAAGCAGCGCGTCCTGCGGCGGCTCGCGAAGAACGATCCGCAGCTCGCCGAGCGGACGGTGCTCGTCGTCGACGACGACCTGCGCAACATCTTCGCGCTGACGTCGCTGCTCGAAGGTCACCGCATGAACGTGATG
>JAFAOG010000195.1 GCA_019237945.1 Deltaproteobacteria bacterium
GTGGAGTAAGTATGACCCTGACCGGAAAAGACGCTGAAGACTTCGCGAACGCTACGCGTCGAAAGCACGAACAGGCTGCCAAGGAACGGCTCGAAGCCGCGAAGACCGAAGCGAAGAACCGCGGGAAGGAGCCATTCGACCTGAAGAAGCTCGAAACGCTCGTCGATCCCGGTCGTATGATCGGAGCTACCGAGCGAGAGCGAACGTACGAGTACATGTACTACGTTGAACATCCAAAGTTCTCGAGTCTCCAAGAGCTCGCTGATCTAATCATGGAGCTCTCGGAGTACTGAGGCGCGCCGCTACGCGCGGACGAGCCAGATCGCGGCGGGAAAGCGGACGCCCTCCGGTGTTACATAGCGAGCGTAGAGCTCGCGCAGGCGGCCGCGGATGCGATCGCGCGTCGGCTCGTCGAGGCCGGCGGCCGCTCGCGCCAACGGGCCGATCGTCAGGCCTTCCGCGACCGCTTCGTCGAGCGTCGAGCCAATGCCCATCGTCGACGACGCGGCCGTGATCTCGGCGCCCGGGAGCACCTCGAGGATGCGCTCGCGCCTCGCGAGGCCGAACGGCCCCGGCGCATCGACCACGAGCGGCGGTTGCGGCGGCAGCAGGTCGGCCGCGACGCGCATCGGCTCGTGCGCCCACGGGTTCATCTCGTACGGCTGCCAGCACACGAATGCGAAGCGGCGCGTGATCGCGCGCAGGTGCGCGAACGCGGCCGGCGGGTCGGCGAAGAACATCACGCCGAAGCGCGAGAAGATCAGGTCGTAGGTGCCGGGAGCGGCGGCGGCATCGCCTTCGAGCACGCGCGCGCCGCGGCGGCGGGCGACCTCGAGCATCGGGCGGGAGACGTCGATGCCGGTGACGTCGCAGCCGAGCGACGCGAGCCGCAGCGTGGTCGTGCCGGCTCCGCAGCCGACGTCGAGGACGCGCTCGCCCGCGCGCGGGGCGGCGAAGCGGAAGAGCAGCTCGGTGATCGCGGACATGCCCGCATCGATGTGGGCTTGCTCGCGGGCCCAGCGGTCGCCGGCGGGGCCGTTCCAGTACTCGATCTGGTCCATGGGAGTGGTATACGCCCTGGGATGCCGATGCCCCTCGAGATCGTTGGTCTTGGGAAGCGCGAAGTTCGCTTCGTGTGGGACGAGGGCGTGGAGGATGTGTATTCAGCCCGCGAGCTGCGGATCAAGTGCGTGTGCGCGAACTGCCAGAGCGAGGCGACCGGTGAGCGACTGCTCGATCCGAAGAGCGTTCCCGAGGACCTGAGCGTCACGGAGATGCATCTGGTCGGGAACTACGGGGTCGGAATTCATTTCTCGGACGGGCATACGACCGGGATCTATCGGTTCCGCGGGCTGCGCCGTGCTCCCTGAGCTGGAGGCGGCCTGGCGCGAGCGCCGGTCGATGCGGGCGTTCCGGCCCGAGCCGCTGGGGCGCGCGCAGCTGGACCAGTTGTTCGCGGCGGCGCAGGCGGCGCCGAGCTGGTGCAATGTTCAGCCGTGGCGCGTGTATGTGACGGAGCCCCCGAAGACGCAGGCGCTGGCGGAGGTGATGGTCGCGGCGGCGAAGGGCGGGTTTCCGGCGGCCGAGGTGCCGTTTCCGATCGAGTACCCGACGCCGTACAAGGAGCGGCGCATCGGTTGCGGGTCGGCGCTGTACACGGCGATGGGGATCGCGCGGGACGACAAGGCGGGCCGGTACGATGCGTGGCTGCGGAATTACGGGTTCTTCGACGCGCCTCACGTCGCGATCGTTGCTTGTGACCGGCGGCTCGGGCCGTACGCGTACGTCGATGTTGGCGTGTGGCTGGGGTACGTGCTGACGGCGGCGCAGGTGATGGGGATCGATACGTGCCCGATGGCCAGCGTGGCGGCGTATCCGGCGGCCCTGCGGGGTGCCCTCCCGATCGCCGAGACGGAGGTCGTGCTGTTCGGGGTGGCGCTCGGGCACGCGGATCCGGGGGCGGCGGCGAATGCGACGCGGACGACGCGCGAACCGGCGTCCTCGAACGTCGTGTTCTGCTCGTGATACCATTTTCGCTTCCTGGGGTGAGCTTATGAATTCACGGGTACTAATCGCGATCTGCATCGCGATCGCGGCGCTGACCGGGCGGGTCAGGGCAGATGATGCCGACGCGCTGAAGAAGGCACAGGCGTTCTTCGATCAGGCGCAGACCGACTACTTGCAGGGTCGGTATGACGAGGCCGCGAAGGAATTCCAGGATGCGTATGCGGCGCGGCCGTTTCCGCAGTTTCTGTACAACGTCGGCGCCAGCTTCCACATGAAGGGGAAGAAGGCGAGTGACGTCGAGGCGTACGGCAAGGCCGTCGAGTTCTACAAGAAGTACCTGTCGGAGGAGCCGAACGCGGCCGACAAGCCGAAGGTCGAGAAGGCGGTCGGCGTGCTCGAGGCCGAGATCAAGCGCCTGAAGGAAGTGCCCGCGGCGGGCAGTGGCGCGGGATCGGGGGCGCCGACGGGGCCGTCGCAGGAAGTGCAGTCGCTCGGTGAGGTCAAGGTCCGCGGCCTCGTCGTGATCGAGAGCGAGCCGCAGGGCGCGACGATCTACCTCGATGACACGAAGAAGGGCGCGTTCGCGACGACGCCGTGGTCGGGCTCGCTCGACGGCGAGCACAAGATCATGCTCGAGAAGAAGGGCTACCGGCCCGTCGATACGACGATCATCGCCGACCCGACCAAGCTTGTCGTCTACAAGGGCGGCATGAGCCAGGACAGCTATCTGTCGTGGCTCGATGTCACGAGCAACGTCGCGGGCGCCGATGTCTTCATCGACGACAAGAGCGTCGCGCCGCGCAAGGCGCCGACGGGAACGAACGTCGCGCCCGGCAAGCACATCGTGTGGGTGAGCGCGGAGGGCTACGACGAGTACCAGGAGACGGTCGATGTCGCGCCCGGCCAGAACTACACGGTGAAGGCGCTGCTCAAGGGGTCGCCGCTGGGGCGGCTCGACGTCGTCGGTCTGGGCATCGAGGACTCGGCGATCTTCCTCGACGACAAACCACTCTGCGATCACGGGCCGTGCATCAAGAACGTGCCCGAGGGCGATCACACGCTGACGGTCACGCGACCCGGCTACAAGTCGTACACGAAGAAGATCACGATCCAGCAGAAGCAGGAGACGAGCGTCAAGATGATCGAGGCGCCGGAGGCGAGCCGCAGCGATGCGGTCGTCGCGTACGTCCTGACCGCGGTGTTCGCCGGCGGTGGCATCTACGCCGGTTTGCAGGCGAGCGACCTGCACGATCAGCTGAAGAAGGAGATCGCGGCGGGAATGCCTCCGCCGGATTCGAACGACCCGCGGTTCCTGCGCGGCAAGATCTACGCGATCAGCGCCGACGCGGCGTTCACGCTCGCCGGCATCACCGCGCTGACGGCGGTCTACTACACGTTCCGCGACAAGGGACCGCCGACGCGCGCGCAGATCGATGCCCGTGCGATCGCGGTGACGCCCGAGATCGGCCGCAACTACGCAGGCCTCGGCATGGAGGTGCACTGGTGAAGCGCTTCATTCTGTTCGCCGCGGCATTGACCGCGTGCAAGTGGACCGACTTCGACGATCTGTCGAACCAGACGTGGGCGCACTCGCAGTCTAAACCTAGCATCGGCTCGACCGACTACGCGGTATCGATCGTCGGTGTGTCGACGACGGGCGATGGTGGACTGGTCTCGGTGGTCAGCACCGACTCGCCGACGTACTCGACGATCCAGTACGACGCCAAGGGCGGCAGCAAGATCGGCGACAACACGCTCAAGCTCGGCCAGCACTTCATCACGTCGCTCAGCAGCAAGCCGATCCTCGTGACCGATGGGATGGGCGACACCGCGCTTGTCGAGAAGGCGATCGATGCCGGCCAGATCGCGGTCGTGTCGGGGCCGGCGTCGCAGCCGGGCGACCTGTCGTTTGCGGGCTCGCCTCCGCAGGCCGCCGCGTTCGCCGGCAAGATCCTGTACATCGCGGCTTCGGCGCCGGGACCGATGATGCCCAATCTGTTCATCGTCGACGTCGGGGCTCCGACGACGCCGGTCAGGACGTGCGTCGTCACCGATGACACGGCGATGCCGCTGTCGGCGGTCGCGGTCGCGACGACAAGCGACAAGGTGTGGGTGTGGAGCAAGTCCGGCAACGTGTTCGCATACGACCAGAGCGCGCTTGGCGCGTGCACGGCGACCACGCCGATCGCGGTCGCGGCGGGCACGACGTTCACGCCGGCCGCGGCGTTCGTCCCGGGCACCGGCTCGCAGATGCACGTCGTCCAGGATGCGACGCACCAGTACGCGGTGCTCGTCGGCTCGAGTCAGACGAGCGGTGAGGTGCAGGTCGTCGATCTCAAGGCGTCGCCGCCGGCGGCGGTCGGCTCGCCGATGGTCGCGACGGGCGTGCTGTCGTCGACGATCGCGAGCTTCGACGCGATGACGTACGTCGTGCTCGGCTTCCCGCAGAACCCGGTCAAGAACGTCAACGCGGGCGAGGTGCAGATCTTCGACTTCGACCCGACGAGCGGCACTCTCGGCACGACGCCGGTCGAGTCGCTGTCGGATGCGCAGCCCGATAGCGGCGAGCTGTTCGGACGCGACGTCACGACGATGCAGTTCAACGGAAAGACCGTGCTCGTGATCGCCGCGTCGAACGAAGTGTTCTCGTATTACCGAACCACGCTGTATCCAACAGACACGCGTAACCCGCCTCCGTGACGTACCAGTGCCCGGCTTGCCAGCGTTCGTTCGCCGAGCCGGGCTTCTGTCCGTTCGACGGTAACGCGCTCGCTCCGCTCGAGAACGCGGACAAGCCGACGGTCCTGTCGTCGTTTCACGCGGCGCAGTCGGCCGCCGACCAGGAGACGGTCATGCCGAGCGAGCGCGACAAGCGCACGCATCCCGGCGCAGGCGTCGGGCAAGGCACGGGGCCGGTCAAGGCGGTGTCGGCGGCCCAGAGCAAGACGTACGCGCTCGACAACCTGCGCGAGGCGCTCAGCGAGTACGACCGGCTCGTCGGCGAGACGCTCGACGGGCGCTACTACGTGCAGCGCAAGATCGGCGAGGGCGGCATGGGCGTCGTGTTCGCCGTCAAGCACACGGTGATCGAGCGCCCGCTCGCGATCAAGGTGCTCAAGCGCGAGGTGATGCGCGACGAGGGCACGCTGCGCCGGTTCGTGCAGGAGGCGAAGGCGGCCTCGCGCATCGGGCATCCGAACATCGTCGACGTCACCGACTTCGGCAAGACGCCCGAAGGCATGACGTACTCGGTGATGGAGTACGTCGACGGGACGACGCTGTCGAAGGCGATCAAGCACTCGGCGCCATTCCCCGCGGAGCGCACTGTCAACATCGCGATGCAGATCGCGCGCGCGCTCGGAGCGGCGCACGACAAGGGCATCGTTCACCGCGACCTCAAGCCCGAGAACGTGTTCTTGACCGATCGCGAGGGTCGTCCCGACTTCGTCAAGATCGTCGACTTCGGCATCGCGAAGGTCCAGCCCGTCGAGGGCCGCCAGGAAGGGCCGCGACTGACGCGCGCAGGCAGCGTGTTCGGCACGCCGGAGTACATGGCGCCCGAGCAGGCGGCGGGCCGCAGCGACACCGATCGCCGCGTCGACATCTACGCGCTCGGCACGATCATGTACGAGATGCTCCTCGGGCGCGTCCCGCACAAGGGCGACTCGATGATCCGGACGATCGCGATGCAGATGCTCGATCCGATCACGCCTCTCCGCCAGGTCAATCCCGACCTGCCGATCTCGCCGGGCCTCGAGGCCGTGATCATGAAGGCGCTCGCGAAGAATCGCGACGAACGGTTCGCGACGATGAACGAGCTCATCGCGGCGATCGATGCACTGCACGACGAGCTGACCGCGAGCAACCCGACGCTGTCGCTGCCACCGCTGCCACCCGGCGCGGATCCGTCGCTGACGCCGGTCCCATCGGTGCCCGTCGCGCACGTCACCGGTCACGACGCACCGCCCGCCGGCGGACCTCCGCGCCGCAGCAAGGGCGAGACGCGACCGCTGCACGAGCCGGAGTTCGTCGGCGCGCCGCTGACGTTCAACCCGGTGTTCGATACGCCGCCCGAGGACGACACGCGCCGCCGCTGGCCGATGGTGCTGCTCGCGCTGCTCCTGCTCGCGGTCGGCGCCGGCGGCATGATCTGGCTGCTCGGGCGCACGCAGCATCAGGACGAGACGCCACCACCGCCGCCGCGCGCGCTCGATGCGGCCGTGATCGCGCAGCAGGCCGACGCCGCCGTGATCACCGAGCTCACCGATGATGCGGGCGTGCCGCCGGCCGACGCGACCGACATCGTTGTCGTGCCGCTCGATGCGGGCCACGCGCGCGACGCCGGTGCCGGTCTGCATCCGAAGACGGTGCGCATGACGGTGTACGTACGGCCTGGCGACGCGGGCGTCTACATCGGGACGGCGTATCGCGGGCCGGCGAACACGACGATCGAGGAGCCGTACGGCAAGAAGATCCACATCGAGTGCAAGACGGCCAACATGAAGGGCTCGGTCGATGTGGTGTTCGACGGCCAGCGCGAGTCCGTGATGTGCACGGCGACGCGGCAGCGGTTCTGCGTCGAGGGAATCAAGAACCCGTTCGACGACTGCGAGCAGCGGCCCGAGTGATCAGCGGACGGGCCGCGCGAAGTGGCCGTCGCCGGGGAACGGGTCCGCGGTCTCGCGTGTCATCAGCTCGCCCTCGTCGGGCATCGGCGCGACCGGGATGCCGAGCGCGGTGAGGCCGGCCGCGTCGTTGTAGCGGAGCTCGGCGATCGCGATCGGGCGGTTCGCGGCGCGGTTGAAGCGCGTGTAGCTCGCGGCGGAGTAGCGCGACTCGCCATACTCGGTGCCGAGGCCCGGGCGGTTCGTCGGAGGGGGCGCGGCCTCGGTGATGCCACCGACGTAGTCCGCGTCGCCGCCGTACTCCTCGTCGGCGGCTTCCTTCTTCATGCGCGGCGCCTCGGCGGGGCGACCCTGCGCGACGCCACCGGCACCGGCGGTCGTCGTCGTGGGCGGCGGAGGCGGCGCGGCCCGGTTGCCCGCGGACTTCGCGGCATCGGCCTTCGCGTAGCCACCGCGCGGCGCGGCGTGGTCCGCGGGCGGCGCCGGCGCGCGTGCGTCGAGGTCGTCCTCGTAGCGATACGGATGCGGAGGCGCGGGCTCGACGATGATCTGCTGCTCCGGTGGCGCCTGCTCCTCGAAGATCGCGACCGCGATCACGCCGACGTTGCGCGCCTTGCCCTTCTGGCCGGCGTACGAGCCGTCGACCGACGAGAAGCGGAATGTCGCGACGTCATCGAGCGACGTGCGGAAGCCTTCGATGCGGACCTCGCCGTACGCGGGCACGATGTAGCCGCGCTTGCGGAGGTCGCCCGGGTCGCCGTCGACGACATCGAGGCCGTCGACCGAGACGACCGCTTCGACACGGCGGGCGGTCGGGTTGGTGACGCGGATCGTGTAGCGCTCGCCCGCGCTGCCCTGGACGTAGAAGCGGTCCTTCAATGCGTACGTCGGCGCGGTCTCGCCGTCCTCGCGAACGACCTGCACGTCGTACGGCGCGCGCACCTTCGCGGGCGCGGTGTCGATCGCGATCAGCGGGGTGACCGGCGCCGGCACCGCGACGCGATCCGCGTAGGCGGACGAGCACGCGGCGCCGAGGAGAAGGGTGGGAACGAGGAGGCTGCGCATACCTATTCCAACGCGCCGGCAAGGCGCCGGATCTATTGAGGCGCGCGGCCTAAGTGTGCGATAAGGCAAGCATGTCGAAGGTGGGATTTGCTCTTGTCGTGCTCGCGGCGTGTGGGGGGAACGACGCCGGGTCGGTCTCCGGGACCGTCCATGGGGGCACCGTCAGCGTCAGCGACAGCGTGTCGGCCGCGATCATGATCAACACCAACCAGCACGGTGCGGCGATCTTGATGACCAGCACCGGCGGCACGTGCAAGGACCTGATGAACCGGGTCGAGCACCCGGGCGAGAAGGCCGTGATCATCACGGTCGCCGACGTCAACAACCTCACGCTGACGACGCCGACCGTCCCGGGCACGTACTCGATTTATCAGGGCGGTCAGGCGCCGCCGAAGGCCGCGACGCTGCAGGTGGCTGTCGACGATCTCAACTGCAAGCGCGTCGACAACATGGGCGCGAAGGCCACGAGCGGCACCGTCACGATCGGCGAGATCAGCGGCAATCTGTTCTCGGGCAAGTACGACGTCGTCCTCGACTCGACGGACCACATCACGGGAACCTTCGATCCGACGGAGTGCCCCGCGATCCAGAACGCGATCGACAACTCGGGATCGGCGGCCTCGTGTCTGCCGTGAAGAAGAAGCCGGCCAAGGCCAAGCCGGCCGCGAAGGCGACGGCGAAGAAGCCGCCCGCGAAGCGTTCGGTCGACGTCGCGAAGGCCGACCCCGCGCTGTTCGATCCGCTGACGCCTGGCGAGGTTGCCGATGCGCTGCGCACGCTGACCGAGGACCGCCGCCTGACGTCGATGGCGAAGGTCGGCCGCTACCGCGTGATCGCGGCCGAGCCGCTCGTCGTCAAGCCGCCGCACTGGATGGCGGGGCACCGGCTCGCGCGCATCGTCGCGTATGACTACGCGCAGGACCGTGCGGTCGACGCGCTCGTCGATCTCGATGCCGGCGTCGTCGCGCATCTCGAGATCAACCGCAGCCAGCCGCTGCTGTCGCGCGAGGAGGAGATGCTCGCCATCGACATCGCGATGGCCGATGCGCGCGTCAGCGAGAAGCTGCACATGGGCGAGGCGCCGCAGGCCACCCTGCACTACTGGGGTCGCACGCCAAATGATCTCGCGTTCGCGCGGCGCTCGGCCGCCGTCGTGTTCGGTCGCGCCGATGGTCACGCATCGCTGGTCGCTGTCGTCGACCTGCTCGATCAGCAAGTGACGCAGATCGTCCCCGGGGAGCTCTGGTAAATGAGCAACGTCATCGAAGAGGCCGGCTGGAAGTTCCACTGGCGGCTCACCGAGTCCGCCGGGATCATGGTCTACCTCGCCGACTACAAGGGCCGCCGCGTGCTGTGGGAAGGCTCGCTGCCGTACATCACCGTCGATCACCAGCGCGAGACGCTCGATCCGAAAGACGATCCGGGCGAGGTCCATGGCCCGTGGTGGATGCCGCTCGGCACGCGCACGATCCAGGGCCCGGTCCGCGTGCAGTCGTTCCGCGGCGGCGTCGAGCTGTCGGCGACGTTCGTGTCGGGACCGTACCAGTTCACGCAGCTGTGGCGGTTCCACGACGACGGCCGGCTGTCGCCGTGGGTCACGATCTACGGTCCGGGCGTGCACGACCAGCACACGTATCACCCGCACTTCCGCTTCGACTTCGATCTCGACGGCGCACGCGACGATGCGTTCGAGCGCTTCGAGGAAGGCCGCTGGCAGCGCGTCGACGAGGAAGGCTGGTTCCCCTACTCCGGCGAGGCCGACGACCAGGGCAACGTGTGGCGCCAGGTCGACTTCGGCTCGGGCGCGGCGATCAACATCCGGCCGCACGCGTGGGATGACGCGGAGGTGTTCGCGATCCGCTACCACGATGGCGAGTGGGCGCCGTTCTCACCGCGCGCCGGCGCGGGCACGCAGCCGTTCCCGGCGGCCTACGTGGGCGCCGAGGCGCTCGACGGCGAGGACGTCACGCTGTGGTACGTCGCGCACGTCCACTACGATCAGTCGTTCCCGTACACGGCCGGGCCGTGGATTCGCGTCGAAGGTCTGGCCTAGCGGCTCACGCCGCTTCGCCGTGACACTTCTTGTACTTCTTGCCGCTGCCGCACGGGCACGGCTCGTTGCGCCCGACCTTGTTCGACGCGACGACCGTTCCCTGCTTCTCGCCGGGACGTGCGCCGCTGAGCGCGGCATCGAACGCCTCGATCACGACCTCGGTCGGCTTGATGATCGTCGCCGCCGTATCGGCGGTCATCGCGTTCTCCTTGACGTCCTCGGAGAGTAGCTCGGCGAGCTTCGCGTAGATGTGCGGCTGCTTCGCGACGAGCGCCGGCGCGACTCGCTCGTGCACGGGCTTCTCGGTCAGGCCTTCGAGCTTGCCGAGCTCCTCGGTGACGATCTTGTCGGCGTCGGCGAGGTTCTGCGGCGTCAGGCGCGGCAGCGTGCCCGCGTTGTCCTGCGCGCGATCGAACATGGCCCACACGAGCGTCGCGTAGAACACCGCGGCCTCACCGACCGCGTCGCCGTGCTCGCTGCGAACGGCGGCGGCGTGCTGGAGCAGGAACGGCTGCTCCTTCTGGAGGCGCTGGGCGAGCTTGTTCATCGCCTTCTTGTCGCCCTTCTGATCGAGGCGGGTGAAGGCGCCGATGGTCTTCTCGACGGAGTCGGTCGTGACGAGCATGTCGGCGGATCTTCACCCGCCGACGGCAAACGTCAAGGCGGTGTCGCCTGTTCGATCACGATGCAGCCGTGCGGGTTGTCGCATTTGCGGGGGAACGGGCTCGCATCCGCGATCTCGAGCTTGGCGCCCGCGTACTGGGTGTCGAGCTCCGCATCGAGCTCGTCGACGCCGGCCGGGAAGCTCGCCTCGAACGCCGGGAGCGGCGTGCCCGTCGAGCCGGTCGCCTTGACGATCACCGCGATGTCGCCCTGCAGCGCCTTGTCGCGCACGACGCGCAGCGCCGGCTTCGGATGGTCGGCCGTCGACGTCAGCGACAGCTGCACGCAGCCGACATCGGTGCACGCGGGGTAGCCCCAGCGCGCGAGGCGCTCGGCGAGCGGCACGTCGTGGCGCGGCGTCAGATAGACCTTCGTCGTGTGCCAGTTGATCGCGACGTCGAACGGTCGGAAGAAATCGAGGCCGAGCGTGCCGTCGAACAGGTTGTAGAAGTAGCGGCGGTCGTCGTGCGCGGCGAACGCGATGTGATCGCGCATGACGCCTTGCACCTCGACCTGCTGCGCGATCGCGAGCTTCTCGATCTCGCGCTTGATGCCGACCGCGTCGACGAGAATGAGGTGCCAGTCGATCGGATGCAGCTCGACGCCGGTCCAGTGACGCGGCTGGAGCAGGCTGACCGCCTCGCCGAAATCGAGGTGGAGGTCGAGCTCGTGGCCGTTGACCTTCGCCTGGACGAGCTTCTTCGGATCGCCGACGGGCTGATCCCACACCTTGCGGTAGTCGAGCACCTGCGCGTTCAGCGGCGCCTTGAACGCCTCCTGTGTCTGCAGCCACGCGATGCCCTTGTCGCGATCGAAGCCGAACACGAGCGAGTCGGCGAGCACGTCGCGGCCGAGCACGCCGTAGATGCGGCGGCCATCGGTATCGAATGCGTGCGCCTCGGCCTCCGCGACGAGCAGCAGCGACACCGTCAGGTCGCCGGCCTTGAGGTGCGTGACGCGCGTGTAGAACGTCGGGTGCGTCGTGTCCTGCTCGTCGAGCCGGCGCTCGCCCATCCACAGCCGGAAGTCGGTGTTGTGAAGGACGTCGGGATCGACCGTCGTGATCGGCGCGTCGGTGTCGATCGCGAACAGGTAGGGGCCGCGCCCCTCGATGGTCACGGGCGTCAACAACCGCCCGCCCTGCTGCGGCTCGACGAGCGACATCGTCCAGGTGTCGCCGGGAGAGAAGCCGGGGGGCGCGCCGATGGCGCAGGCGGACAAGGACAGCGCGATCGCGGGCAGCAAGGGGCGCATGAGATCCGCGACTTGCAAGCACAACACCATTGCAACTGCGCTCCAAGCTCGCGGCATCTCGTGGTGTCCGCGTGAAGGTCGCATGAAGCCCGGGCCGGGCCGTGGCGCAGACGCAACGCTGCGTGAGCGAGCGGCTCAGTGCGCGATCTTGTCGACGCACGCGCCCTCGGCGGGGCACGCACGCGGGAACGGCGAGGCATCGACGACTGCGACCTGCGCTCCGATCCAGTCGGCCGGGACGTGGGTCATCGCGCGCTCGACACCGGGCGGGAAGCTCGCGACGAGCCACGGCAGGTTCGGCTTGCCGGTGACCGCGATCAGCACCTCGAGCGGCTCCTGCAGCGTCGAGGCATCACGTGCGACGCTGACGACGAGCCCCGGATGCGGACCAGTCAGCTCCTTGCCGGCCATCGGATCGATCATCGACACCTTCGCGCAACCCGCCTTCGCGCACGGCGCGAGCGAGGGCCAGCGGCCGATGCGGACCTCCGGCGCGACCTCGGTGCGAGCGCGCGTGTAGAACGCGTCGTTGTCCCAGTTCGCGAACACGCTGACGCCGCGGAACGCGCTGAGGCCGAGGTTGCCCTCGACGTCCTGCTCGTCCCACCGTTTATCGCGGTAGGCGACGATCGGCACCTCGTTCGTCGTCACCTTGCCGAACGTGACGGTGGCCTTCGGCGCATCGCCTTGCAGACCTGCCGCACCGAAGCTGCGCGGGCGGAGCTCGCTCGCGACGCGGCCGAGCGCGACGTGCATCGTGAACGCCTTGCCGCCGATCGTCGCCTTGACCAGGCGCAGCGCCGGCGGCACGACGTCGACGTTCTGGATCTTCGAGTACACGCGCTCGGTCTTGAAGGCGTCGCCTTCGGGATGGAAGCTCTTCTGCGTCGCGAGCGTCATCACGCCTTGATCGCGATCGAAGCCGAACACGAGCGAGTCGGCGATGATGTCGCGACCGATCACGCCGTGGATGCGGCGGCCTTCGCGATCGTACGTGCCGTCCTTGACGGCGATCGCCGGCTTGTTGTGCACGACGAGGTTGCCGAGCCGCCACTCGAGGACCTCGGCGTAGAAGAACGTATGCTCGGTGTCGCTCTCGTCGAGGAGGTGCGGACCCGGCCCCGTGCGCAGGCCGCCGACCTTGACGACCTCCTCGTCGACGCTCGAGACGTTCTCGTCCGGATCGAGGATGAACAGGTACGGCCCCTTGCCACCGACGTACGCCGGCACGATGAGCGTGGTGTCCTCGAGCGCACCGACGAGCGGCACGCTCCAGCGATCGCCACCGGAGAAGCCCGTCGGTGCGCCCGACGAGCAACCCGCGACGACAAGAGCGGCTAGTGCCGCGTTCCGTCCGCGCCGACTTCCCATACCATTCCCGAGTACATCAGCTTTTCGAGGTTGCCTTTGCCGTGCTTGGCGATCGCATCGTCGACCTGTGCGATCGCGAGCTGGTCGTAGGTCGGCTTGTCGTGCCGGTAGAGGACGCCCATCGGCATCGGGAAGTCCGGCTGCACGAGCTGCGCGAGCAGATTCGCGTACAGCGCCGAGCCGCGCTCGGTGTGCACGAGCACGCCGGGGTCGCTCGCGTCGCAGATCTCGGGGACGAGACCGGCGCCGAGCTTGATGCCCTTGGTGCCGTTCGCGAACAGGAGCGGCTTGCCCTCCTGCAGGATGATCTGCTTGCCGGCGGGGTCGTCCTTGACGCCTTCCCACACGCCGTCGTTGAAGACGGGGCAGTTCTGCAGCATCTCGATGAACACCGCGCCCTTGTGGCGGTAGGCCTCCTCGAGGATCTTCGCCATCAGCTTCGCGTCGGTATCGGCCGCGCGCGCGACGAACGTGGCGCCGGAGCCGAGCGCGAGCGAGATCGGGTTGAGCGGGTGATCGACGGAGCCGTTCGGCGTCGACGCCGCGCGGGTACCGAGCGCCGACGTCGGCGAGTACTGGCCCTTCGTCAGGCCGTAGATCTGGTTGTTGAACAGGATGATCTTGAGGTCCATGTTGCGGCGGAGCACGTGGACCATGTGGTTGCCGCCGATCGACAGGCCGTCGCCGTCGCCGGTGATCACCCACACGTCGAGCTCCGGACGCGTGATCTTGAGGCCCGACGCGATCGTGGGCGCGCGGCCGTGGATCGTGTGGAAGCCGTACGTGTTCATGTAGTACGGAAACCGGCTCGAGCAGCCGATGCCGCTGACGAACACCGTGTTCTCGCGCTTGATGCTGAGCTGCGCGAGCGTGCGCTGGACCGTCGCGAGGATCGCGTAGTCACCGCAGCCCGGGCACCAGCGGACATCCTGGTCGGACTCGAGGTCCTTCTTGCTGAGCTTGATCTTGACTGCGTCACTCATGCGTTCACCGTCGGCTGGCTGGACGAAGCCTGCGCCATCGGCGCCGCTTCGAGTTGCTTGTGGATGGCAGCGACGACCTCGCTGACCTTGAACGGCTGGCCCTGGATCTTGTTGAGGCCGACCGCGTCGACGAGGAACTGGGCGCGGATCACGGTCCGCAGCTGGCCCATGTTCAATTCGGCGACGATGACGTGCTTGAAGTTGTGGATGATCTTCGCGAGGCCGGGCTCGAGCGGCGACAGCCAGCGCAGGTGCGCGTGGCTGACCTTGTGGCCCTGCGCCGCAACGGCCTGCTGCGCCTGACGGAGCGCACCGTACGTGCCGCCCCAGCCGATGACGAGCACGTCGCCGCTCTCGCCGCCGCTGAGGTCCAGCTCGCCGATGTCCTGCGCGACGCGGTTGATCTTCTCCGCGCGGACCTTCGTCTGCTTCTCGTGGTTCTCCGGCGCGTACGAGATGTTGCCGGTCAGCGCGTCCTTCTCGATGCCGCCGATGCGGTGCTCGAGGCCCGGCGTGCCGGGGATGACCCACGCGCGCGAGAGCGTCCGCGGATCGCGCTCGTAGACGAAGTAGCTCGTCGGATCGGTGCGATGGATGACGTCGAAGCGCGGCAGCGTCGTCAGGTTCGGCAGCGGCCACGGCTCGGAGCCGTTCGCGATGTAGCCATCGCTGAGCAGCATCACCGGGCACATGTAACGCGTCGCGATCTTCACGGCCTCGATCGCGCAGTAGAACGTATCGCCGGGCGACTTCGCGGCGATCACCGGGATCGGCGACTCGCCGTTGCGGCCGTAGATGGCCTGGAACAGATCGCTCTGCTCCGTCTTCGTCGGCAGACCCGTCGACGGGCCGCCGCGCTGCACGTTGATGATCACGACCGGCAGCTCGGTCATCACCGCGAGGCCGATCGCTTCGCCCTTGAGCGCGATGCCCGGACCCGACGATGCCGTCACGGCGATGCTTCCGCCGTACGCCGCGCCGATCGCCGCGCCCATCGCCGCGATCTCATCCTCGGCCTGGAACGTCAGCGTGCCGAAGTTCTTGTACTTCGCGAGCGAGTGCAGGATCGACGACGCGGGCGTGATCGGATAGCCCGAGTAGAACAGCTTCTTGCCGGCCAGCTCGGCGCCCACGACGAGGCCGAGCGCGATCGCTTCGTTGCCGGTGATGTTGCGGTACGGACCCGGCTGGAACGTCGCGGGCGGCACCTTGTAGACCGTCTGGAACACCTCGGCGGTCTCGCCGTAGTGATAGCCTGCCTTGAACACCTTGACGTTCGCCTCGCCGAACTCCGGCTTCTTCGCGAACTGCTGGTAGATGCGCCGGATCTCGGTCTCGGGCTCGCGGCCGTACATCCAGAACACGAGGCCCAGGGCGAAGAAGTTCTTCGCGCGGCCCTTCTCCTTCGTCGACAGCTCGCTGCCTTCGAGCGCGGACGTCGTCAGCTGCGAGATGTCGATCGCGTGGACCTTGTACTTGCCGAGCGAGCCATCCTCGACGGGATTGGTCTGGTAGCCGGCCTTCTTGAGGTTTGCCTCGATGAAGGCGCCGGTGTTGACGATCAGCGTGCCGTTGTCGACGAGGTCCTTGAGGTTCGTCTTGAGCGCGGCCGGGTTCATCGCGACGAGCACGTCGGGCGCATCACCGGGCGTGTAGATCTCCGACGAGCTGAAGTGCAGCTGGAAACCCGAGACACCGAACAGCGACCCGGCGGGCGCGCGGATCTCGGCGGGAAAGTCGGGGAACGTCGAGATGTCGTTGCCTGCTTCGGCAGCAGCCTTCGCGAACTCGGTACCGGTCAGCTGCATGCCGTCGCCCGAGTCACCCGCGAACCGGATCACGACCCGGTCCAATTGCTTGGTTTCCATCGATGTACCTCTGCACCCATCCGCAAGGCGGACGTGCGGCGGACCTTACCAGCACCGCGCCCCCAACCCAAGGGATCAATCGACCGCGAAGCACCTGGGAAAACCCGGGCTTACCCCATGGTAAGGTTTGCGCCGTGTCACGCAGGCTCGTCGTCTTGCTGGCTCTCGGGGCATGTGGCTCCCACGGCTCGGCACCGAAGAAACCGGAGGCGCCGCCCGTCGCCACGGATCGCCTGCCGCTCGCCGCGCCACTCGTCACGCCCGGCGAGCACATGACCTACAAGCTCGCGCTGATGGGCGCGGAGCTCGCGACGTTCGAGCTCGCAGTCGGCCAGCCCGAGACCGTCGCAGGCAAGCCGGCGATCGTCGTGCAGACGCACGCCAAGGTCTCCGGCATCGGCGAGCTCGCGGCGGGCGCCGCCGGCATCCACGTCGACGATTCGTTCACGTCGTGGGTCGACATCGCGACCGGCCGCCCGCTGCGCTGGTACTGCGACGAGTTCGCGACGAAGTCCGAGGACAAGGAACGCACCGAGGCCAAGCTCGCCGAGCGCACCGGCAACACGATCCCCGTCGAGTTCCACGTCAACGACGCCGCGCCGACCTCCGAGCCGCAGACGGTCTCGATGCCCGACGTCTGGGACTTCAACTCGTTCCTCGTCGCGCTGCGCACGTGGGAGGCGCCGCCCGGCTCGACGGTGAAGGCCGAGGCGTTCCGCAGCCGCTACGTGTGGCACGTCGACATGACGATGGGCGGCAAGTCGCGGATGTCGACGGCGCTCGGCGAGTTCCCGGTCTGGGAGGTGCGCGGTCACACGTACAAGCTCGCGCGCGATGGCAGCAAGCGGACCGACGACGAGCGCGACTTCCAGATCTGGTTCTCCGACGACGCGGGCCGCGTGCCGCTCAAGGTCGTGGCGAAGACCGACTACGGCGATGTCGAGATGACGATCGTCGACTACAACCCCGGCTCCTAGAACGCGAGGCGCATCGCGTCCTTCGCCTTTGCGAGTGTGTCGGCGGCGACCGCGTTCGCGCGGCGCGTGTGCTCGTGGAGGATCTCGACGATGCGGGCATCGGTCAGCTGCGCACGGCGCTCGCGCATCGGGGCGACCAGCGCGTCGATCGCGGCGGCGACCTGACGCTTGACCTCGCCGTCGCCGAGATTGTCGCCGCGGGCGTAGCGATCGGCGAGGTCGCGCACGTGCGCCTCGTCGCGGATGAACGCGCGCGCGTACTCGAACAGCACGTTCGTCGGATCGCCCGGGTCGGTCGGCGACTGGCGGCCGGTCGTGATGCGGGCGACCTTCTTGCGGATGTCGTCGGCGGAGTCGGAGAGGAAGATCGCGTTGCCGCGGCTCTTCGACATCTTCTCGACGCCGTCGAGGCCCGGCAGCCGGGGGACGCGGCCGAACAGCGGCTCGGGCACCGGGAACACGTCGCCGTAGAGCTGCGCGAACCGGCGGGCGACCTCGCGGGTCATCTCGATGTGGGCGGCCTGATCTTCGCCGACGGGGACGAGGTCGGCGCGGAACGCCAGGATGTCGGCGCACTGACCGACCGCGTAGAGCGGGAAGCCGAAGCTGTAGTGATCGCCGAGCTGCTTGGAGATGATCTCGGCCTTGAGCGTCGGGTTGCGCATGACGCGCGAGAACGGCAGCAGCATCGCGAACAGGATCGTCAGCTCCGCGATCGCGGGGATCTCCGACTGGACGACGAACGTCGCGCGCTCCGGGTCGATGCCGGCCGCGAGCTGATCGCGCACGATCTCGAGCGTGTCTCGGCGGATCGCGGCGGGGTCGGCCGCGCGCGTCGTCAGCGCGTGGATGTTCGCGACGAGCACGAACGTCTCGTGCTGGTGCTGCAGCGCGATGCGATTCTCGAGCGAGCCGACGAAGTGGCCGAGGTGCAGGCGGCCGGTGGGCGTGTCTCCGGTGAGGATGCGGGTCATGGCGGGGCTCCGATGCCGAGTCCGGAGCACGCGTGACCTGCCACCGGAGATCGGCGGCAATGGGAAAGACGAAGGATCTCGTTGCCGCTTCTTAGAAGCGGCGCCACCAGCGGCGGTTCGAGATCGACGGCGTCACGTGACTAGCCTAGCACTCAGTGGCCGGCGGGCTTGGGGTCTTTCTTCGAGCGGAACTGCTTCTCGCCCTTCCCCATGATTTCTTTGTCGTAGTACTCGGCGCCCGTCGTGCCTGAGGCCTCGGCGACCTTGAGCTTCTCGTCGATGACCTGCTTGAAGCTCTCCTTGGGGAGCGCGCCACCAACGTGCTGGCCGTTGATGAAGAAGGACGGCGTCGAGTTGACGTGGAACTTCTGCAGCTCGTTCGCGTCGTCCGCGAGCAGCTTCTTGCAGTCCTCGCCGTCCCAGTCGGCCTTGAACTTCGTCATGTCGAGGCCGATCGACTTCGCGATCTCGTTGATCACGTCATCGTCGAACTTGCGGTTGGCGAATGCCTTCTCCCACCACTGGTTCTTGAACTCGGCGAACTTGCCCTGCTTACCCGCGGCGCAGCCCGCGAGGTGAGCCTTGGTGACCACCTGCGGGTGGACGACCATGTTCTTGAACACGACGCGAACCTTGCCGTTGTACTCCTTGACCAGCTCCTCGAGGGTCGAACTGACCCTCTGGCAGTAGGGTCAAGCAAAGTCCCAGGCCTCGACGATCGTCACGGTCGCCGAGTTGGGGCCTTCCACCTGGTGGTTTGCGATGTCGTTGCTGATGTCGACCGCGAACACGGCGTCATCCGCCGGCTCCTCGCGCTCCTGCTGCTGCTGCGCCTGCTTCTGCTGTCCGTAGACCTTCTGCAGGAAGTCGAGGGCCTCTGCGTACTTCGCGTTGGTCTCTTCGAGCTTCTTCACGCGGGCTTCGAGCGCGGCGTTGCTACCACCGCCCTCGTTTTGACAGCCGGCCATGAGCGCGGCCGCGAGCAGAACAGAGGCTACCGACTTCATGGGTGCATCCTGCAACGGGAGACCCGTGGTGTCCAGCGGATGATAGGTTCGCTGAATGAGACGGGTTGTTGTTGTTCTTGGACTGATCGGGTGCGGCAGTAGCGGGGGCAAAATGCCCGATGCTCCGTACGTCCCCGATTTCCCCGATCAGGGGTGCCAACCCGTCGGCGTCACCGGCGAATTCCTGCGGCGCACGGGAAATCCGCGGCTCGTCGCGGGCACGCATCCTTATATGGACGGGATGGTCGACATCGGGATGAGCGACCCCGATCTGCACTGGGACGGGAGTGCGTGGCAGATGTACTTCCACGGGCCGCACGCCGCGAGCTTCAGCTCGCCGATCACGCAGATGGTCCGCCACGCGACGAGCAGCGATGCACTGACGTGGACGCTCGACGAGACGCCTTCGCTCGTGGCGTCCAGCGATACGGCGGCGTGGGATCACACGAACACCGAGACGCCGACCGTGATCGAGAACCCGGCGGCGCCACCCGATCGCCGGTTCGTCATGCTGTACAGCGGCGCGAACGGGATGTTCCCCGGCTACTCGTTCCCTGGCTACGCGATCGGCGTCGCGTTCTCGGCCGATGGCAAGACGTTCACACGGCTGCCCGCGAGCGAGTCGCCGCACGCCAAGGACGGGCTCGTGCTGACGGCGCGCGATGTCTATCAGACCGAGGGCGTCGTCGCGGATCCGGAGATCGCGCTCGTCGGCGGCACGTTCCATCTGTGGTTCTCGAGCTTCTCGTGCGACGGCACGAGCTGCGCGACCGTGCGCGTGTACGGCGTGGCGCACGCGACGTCGACGGATGCGATCCACTGGAACGTCGCCGAGGCGCCGGTGCGGTCGCTGCTGCGCGCGAGCGCGGATCTGACGACCGGCGGCGGGCAGCCGAGCGTGGTCTACGACGACGTGCACTGCCGGTGGGAGCTGTGGCAGACCGCGGATCAGGCGCACGACACCGACGCGCAGCCGATCGTGTTCAACAATATGGCGGGTGTGTGGCACGCGACGTCGATGGATGGCACGACGTGGTCGATCAACTACAACGGCACGCGCGACCTTGCGTGGATGCAGAGCGCACCGGGGGAGCACCTGGGGTTACTGACCGGGGTAGACGTCGCGGCAATGGGCCGCGCGCGCTACATGATGTACGGCGCGTTCGACGACCAGAACGTGCCGAGCGGGTTCTTCCTGCCGGATCGGTCGCAACAAGGCTACGAGCCCGGTGTCATGACCTTGGATCTGGCGACTCGCGACGCGCCGTGATCTACGCTCACCTCCATGCGCTCGCTCGGGTTGGTTTGTCTGTTGGCTGCGCCCGCGTGGGCGGATGACTCGGCGCCGACGCCGGCAATCGCGGACACCTACGCGCCGCCCGACTTCATGAAGCAGGCGCCGCCGCTGCCGCCGATGATCGACACGGCGACGGCGTGGCGGCTCGACCTGCCCGGCGCGCTGCAGATCGCGCTGCGCGACAACCTCAACATCGCAGTCGAGCGTGAGAGCGTCGTCGCGGCGAGCCTCGGCATCACGGTCGCGGCCGGCGTGTTCGAGCCGCAGGTGCGCGGCAGCTACACGCACACGAGCTCGCAGCAGCCGCCGGCGACCGCGCAGGAAGGCATGTCGGGCGGAATCGTGAAGTTCGATACCGATGACTGGCGGCTGTCACTTTCGCAGCGGTTGTCGACGGGCATGCAGCTCTCGGTCGACTTCGCGAACGATCGCAGCAAGTCGAGCGCGGGCACCGCCGTCGAGCCGCTGAACTATCGCTCGTCGCTGACGGCGACGGTCACGCAGCCGCTGCTGCGCGGGTTCTCGATGGACCGCGTGATCCCGCGCATCGACATCCTGCGCGCCGAGATCGCGAACGAACGCGAGCGCGCACAGCTCGCCGTCACGGCCGCGCAGGTGATCGAGCACACCGAGGATGCGTACTGGGACGTCGTGCTCGCGCTCTACGCGTACGACCTGCAGCGGCGATCGCAGCAGCGCGCCGAGGAGCAGATGGCGCTGACGCAGCGACAGATCACGGCGGGCCTGCTGCCGCCGGGCGATCTGACGAGCGCCGAGTCGACGCTCGCGTCGCGCCAGCTCGCGGTCGTGCAGGCCGAGCTCAACGTCGAGGCGGCGTGGGATGCACTGCGCGCGGTCCTCAACCTGCCGCGCGATCAGTGGAGCAAGCCGATCCTGCCGACCGAGGCGCCGAGCTTCGCCGACGAGACCGTCACCGCCGAGGACGAGCTCAAGCTCGCGATCACGAACCGGCCCGAGCTCGCGCAGGCCAAGCTCGACATCGACTCGCAAACACTTAACGTCCGCCAGGCCGACAACAACCGCCTGCCCGAGATCGACCTCGGCCTCTCGGGCGGCCTGATCGGCCAGGACTCTACCTACGGCGGCGCGCTGCGCGAGTACGGCCGCGCCGACGCGACGACCTGGGCGCTGTTCCTCAACCTGACGTGGACGCCGCTCCAGCGCGCGACCCGCGCCGCGGCCGAGATCGAGCGCGAGCACGGCAAGGCGATGATGCTCAAGCGCGACCAGGCGCTGCAGGACATCTGGGCGGCGGTGCGCGATGCGGTGCGCACACAGACCGGCGCGGCCCGCCAGGTATTCGCGGCGGCGAAGTTCCGC
The DNA here is from genome assembly GCA_019237945.1 of Deltaproteobacteria bacterium. Lineage (GTDB taxonomy): Bacteria > Myxococcota_A > Polyangia > Haliangiales > Haliangiaceae > JABFXX01. Next base: position 21,486 of record JAFAOG010000195.1, read on the forward strand.
ACGCTGTCGGCGAAGAACCTCGAGATCGAGCAGCGCAAGTTCCTCACGGGCCAGACGTCGAACTTCGTGATCGCGCAGCGGCAGGAAGAGCTAGCGCAGGCGCAGCTCGCGGAGCTCCAGGCGGTCGTCGCCCACAAGAAGGCGCAGGCGGCGCTGCTGCGTGCGACGGGGCGGCTGCTCGACGAGCGCGGCGTCAAGCTGCACTAGGGACGCTTTCTCACTTCACAACCATCGCTTCCGAACGAAACCGCGTACATAGCTGGGGACGCTTTCTCACTTGTAAACCTTCGCGCGGAGGTCGGGTCGAGAAGTGGACGTTTGGTTGCGAAGTGAGAAAGCGTCCCCACTCAAGTGCGCGAGAGGATTCGAAGCGGTGGGTTGATAAGTGAGAAAGCGTCCCCTGGCCGAAATCCGGCTATTCGGCGTGCAGCGCCTGGATCGGGTCGAGCCGCGCGGCGCGCATCGCCGGGTACAGGCCAGAGCCCACGCCGACCAGGACGGAGACGCCGAGCGAGAGCGTGAGCGACCAGGTTGTGACGACCGTCGGCCAGTCTGCGTAGTGCGCAACGCCCTTTGCGATGCCGAGGCCGAGCGCGACGCCGAGCAGGCCGCCGAGCATCGCGAGGGAGAACGCGGTGACGAGGAACTGGAAGCGGATGTCGGCACGGCGGGCTCCGACGGCGCGGCGGACGCCGATCTCGCGGGTTTGTTCGAGGACCGTCGCGAGCATGATGTTCATGATGCCGATGCCGCCGACGAGCAGCGAGATGCCGGCGATGCAGATCATGACGATGGAGAAGATCATCTGCGTCTGCTTCCTCTGTTCGAGCAGGCCGGCGGGAACCACGACGGTGAAGTCGCCGGCGTCTTTGTGAGTGGCAGTCAAAATAGCGCGCACCACGTTAGACGCTTCGATCGAGTCCACGTTTGT
>JAFAOG010000026.1 GCA_019237945.1 Deltaproteobacteria bacterium
GGCGGCGGGCTCGGCGGCGGCGGTTGCGAGAGCGTGGCCGGGCGCGGCGCGCCCCATGACGATGCGCTCGGCGGCGGCGCACCCGGCGCGGCAAACGGTGGCGACGACGGCGGCGCACCCCATGACGATGCGCTCGGCGGTGGCGCACCCGGCGCAGCGAACGGCGGCGACGACGGCGGCGCATCGAGCCCCGCGATCGGATGCGCGGATGCGCGAGGCAGCGGCGTCGGTGCGCGCTGCGGCAGCACCGGTGCCGGCTGCGGCAGCAACGCCTGCACGTCGAAGGCGGCGGGCGCACCGGCGACCGCACCCGCAGCGGCCGGCATCGGCTTGGCGCCCGTCTTGAGGCGCAGCGGCTCTCGCTCGACGCGCAGCGTGGCGAGGCACGCGCTGAACATCGCGACGATGCCGCCGCCGAATACCATGAAGCCCCAGCCGATCGGCGGGACGACCGTCTGGCTCGTCTTGATCTGCGGCCCGAGGACGAGCAGGCCGATCGCGCCGGCGGCGGCGAGCGTCGCGATCACCATCGCGAGCTTGGCGAGGCGCTTGCGGCTATCGGCGATTCGCCAGGCGGCGCCCGCGACGAGGATCGCGAACGCGGTCGTGAGGGCGAGGCCGCCCAGCTCGCCGTAGGCGACGGTCGTGAACGTCTGGCCGAGCGGGAGGGGCTGGCACTCGCCGGTGCCGCCGGTGTTGCAGCCGGTGCCGCCGAGCAGACCGATGTGGACGTCCTTCGCCGTGAAGACCTTGCCGTCGACGCGCGGGTGGCCGTCCCACCAGGCGCCGCTGACGATCGACACGACGAACGCGGCGGCCGCGATCGCTGCCAGGAGCGCCCCGAGGGCGCGAGTCGGCATGGCGAAAATTTACCATGAGGCGAGCGCTAGCTCGCGGCGATGAGCGAATCCAGCGCGGCGCCCGCCGACGAGGCAGTCCGAAATAGTCTGCGTACTTCGGGGCGGAGCACGGCCGCGTCGACGGAGTGATCGAGGAACGTCTCCATCGGGCTCCAGAACGACTCGACGTCGAGGAACACGATCGGCTTGGCGTGATAGCCGAGCTGGATGCCGGTGAGGGTCTCGAAGGCCTCTTCGAGCGTGCCAAGGCCGCCCGGGCCGACGATGAAGCCATCGGCGAGGTTGAACATGAGCGCCTTGCGCTGATGCATCGTGTCGACGACGTGCAGCTCCGTCAGGCCGCGATGCGCGACCTCGAGATCGACGAGCGCGCGCGGGATCACGCCGATCACGCGGCCGTTCGCGGCGAGCATCGCGTCGGCGAGCGTGCCCATCAGGCCGCGGTGCGCGCCGCCGTAGACGAGGGTGGTTCCGCGGCGCGCCATCTCGTCGGCGAGCGCGCGGATCGCGCCGACGTGCGTGGGCAGGCCCTCCGACGACGACAGGTACACGCAGACCGCATTCACGCTGCCAGCGTACACTAGGCGCGTGGAGTGGTTCGAGCGCGCGTTTCGAGAGCTGTCGATCGACGAGCTGTACGCGATCATCGCGCTGCGCGAGCGCGTGTTTGTCGTCGAGCAGAAGTGCGCGTACCTCGATGCCGATGGGCTGGATCCCGCGTGCCGGCATCTGTGGGCGGCGCGCGACGGCCAGATCCTCGCGTACCTGCGGTTCATCGCGGCCGGTGTGAAGTGGGCGGAGGCCGCGATCGGCCGCGTGATCGTGGCGCCGGAGGCGCGCGGCACCGGGCTCGGCAAGGAGCTGATGCGACGCGGGCTCGCGATCGCGGGAGCGGCGCCCGTGCGGCTCGGCGCGCAGGCGCACCTCGAGCGGTTTTACGGCGAGCTCGGATTCCGACGCGTCAGCGATGTCTACGACGAGGACGGTATCCCGCACATCGAGATGCTCCGAGATTCGTGGTAAACGGCGGGGATGCGCATGATCCTCGTCGGGCCGCCCGGTGCCGGGAAAGGCACGCAGGCCGCTCGCCTCGTCGACACGTATCGCATCAAGCACATCTCCAGCGGCGACATGCTGCGCGCCGCGGTTCGCGAGCGCACCGCGCTCGGTCAGCAGGCCGAAGGCTTCATGAAGGCGGGCCAGCTCGTGCCCGACGACGTCGTGATCGGCATGGTGCTCGAGCGCATCGCAAAGCCGGACTGCGCCGCCGGCTTCATGCTCGACGGCTTTCCGCGGACGCGTCCGCAGGCCGAGGCGCTCGATAAGGCGATGACGAAGGCCGGCGTCTCGCTCGATGCTGTGCTGCTGATCGAGGTTCCGGACCCGCTGCTCGAGGAGCGCGCGATCCATCGCCGCACCGATCCCGTGACCGGCACGATCTATCACCTCAAGTACAACCCGCCGCCCGCGGATGTCGCGGGGCGCCTGCAGCACCGCGCCGACGACACCGTCGAGGCCGTCGAGAAGCGCATCGCGAAGTACCACTCCGAGACCGCGCCGATCGTGCCGTTCTACATGGAGAAGGGGATCCTGAAGAAGGTCGACGGCGTCGGTGAGCCGGATGTGATCACGCAGCGGATCAAAGCTGCGCTCGAGGCCTGAATGTCGGGCTTCGACCACAAGCAGATCGATACGAAGTGGCAGGAGTACTGGGCGCGCGAGAACACGTTCGCGACGCCGACGGATCGCACCAGGCCGAAGTACTACGTGCTCGATATGTTCCCGTACCCGTCGGGCGACGGCCTTCACGTCGGCCATCCGAAGGGCTACACGGCGACCGACGTCGTCGCGCGCGCGAAGCGAATGCAGGGCTTCAACGTGCTGCGCGTGATGGGCTGGGACAGCTTCGGGCTGCCGGCCGAGCGCCGCGCCGAGCGCACGGGCGAGCACCCGAGCGTGATCACGAAGCGCAACATCGCGACGTTCAAGTCGCAGCTGCAGAAGCTCGGCCTGTCGTACGACTGGTCGCGCGAGCTCGCGACGAGCGATCCGCACTACTACAAGTGGACGCAGTGGATCTTCGAGGTGCTGTTCGAGCGCGGCCTCGCGTACCAGTCGAACGTGCCGGTCAACTTCTGCCCGGCGCTCGGCACCGTGCTCGCGAACGAAGAGGTCCACGACGGCAAGTACATCGAGACGGGAGATCCCGTCGAGAAGCGCAACCTGACGCAGTGGATGCTGCGGATCACCGAGTACGCCGAGCGTCTCGCGAAAGACCTCGAAGGCCTCGAGTGGCCCGCCGGCACGCTGCAGGCGCAGGAGGCGTGGATCGGTCGCTCGGTCGGCGCGAACGTCGTGTTCGAGCTCGCCGCCGGGGGCAGCATCACCGTCTTCACGACGCGCCCCGACACGTTGTTCGGCGGCACGTACGTCGTGCTCGCGCCGGAGCTGCCGCTCGTCGATGAGATCACGACGCCCGCGCAGCGCGATGCGGTCGCTCGCTATCGCGACGAGGTCGGCAAGCGCAGCGAGCGCGATCGCACCGTCGAGGCGGCGGATGCGCCGAAGACCGGCGTCGATACCGGCGCGTTCGCGATCAACCCGGTCAACGGCAAGAAGATTCCGGTGTGGGTCGCCGACTACGTGCTCGCGAGCTACGGCACCGGCGCGGTGTTCGCGTGTCCCGCGCACGACGAGCGCGACTGGGCGTTCGCGAAGAAGTTCCACCTGCCGATCATCGAGGTCGTCAAGGGCGGCAACGTTGACGAGGCGGCCTACACCGGCGACGGCCCGCACGTGAACAGCGAGTTCCTCGACGGCCTCTTGATCGAACCGGCGAAGACGAAGGTGATTGCGTGGCTCGAGGAGCGCAAGAAGGGCGAGGGCACCGTCCGCTACAAGCTGCGCGACTGGCTGTTCTCGCGGCAGCGCTACTGGGGCGAGCCGTTCCCCGTCTATCACAAGGACGGCGAGCCGCACCTCGTTCCCAAGAGCGAGCTGCCCGTCGAGCTGCCGCAGATCGACGAGTACAAGCCGACGCGCGACGGTCAGCCGCCGCTCGCCCGCGCGAAGGACTGGCTCTCGTACAAGGGCGGCACGCGCGAGACGAACACGATGCCGCAGTGGGCCGGCTCGTGCTGGTACTACCTGCGCTTCCTGTCGCCGCATCGCGATGACGTCGCGTGGGATCCGGCGGAAGAGAAGTACTGGATGCCAGTCGACCTCTACGTCGGCGGCAGCGAGCACGCGGTGCTCCACCTGCTGTACGCGCGGTTCTGGCACAAGGTGCTGTACGACGCCGGCTTCGTCTCGACGAAGGAGCCGTTCCAGCGGCTCTTCCATCAGGGAATGATCCACAAGACGTCGTTCCGCGATCCGGCGACGGGCAAGTACCAGTCGTACGACGAGGTCGAGGAGACCGGCGGCAAAGGTCTCGACCCGCAGTACGTCAACCTCGCGGCGGCGCAGAGCACGACCTGGGTCGCGCGCGGCACGGACCACAAGCTCGACGTCAAGCTCGATAAGATGAGCAAGAGTCGCTACAACGTCGTCAATCCCGACCACATGGCCGCGGACTACGGCGCCGATGCGATGCGGCTCTACGAGCTGTTCATGGGGCCGCTCGAAGACGGCACCGAATGGGAAACGGCGGGCGTCGCCGGCACGCGGCGCTTCCTCGATCGCGCGTGGCGTTTGCTCGTCGTGCCGGCGGATGCGGCGGTCGAAGGCTCGGTCGATACGCTGTCGACGAAGGTGTCGAGCGACGCGCCGACCGACAACAAGGATCTCGAGCGCGCGCTGCACGTCGCGATCAAGCACGTCACGCAGTCGGTGACGGACCTGCGGTTCAACACGGCGATCTCGAAGATGATGGAATTCGTCAACGTCGCGACCGCGGCGCCGGCGATCCCGCGCGCGTGGTTCGAGATGTTCGTGAAGATCCTGTCGCCGTTCGCGCCGCACG
>JAFAOG010000057.1 GCA_019237945.1 Deltaproteobacteria bacterium
CCGCCCTTGTCGCGCAGCAAAAACCACGCGCCGGCGCCGCCGGCGACGGCGATCGCGCCGACCACGGCGATCACCGGTCCGCGCTTCGACTTGCCGGTGAACGTCGTGACGCTCTTCTGCCCGGCGCTCGGGGTGTGCTCGGCCGCGACGGGCTCGGTTTTCGGCACCGCGCCGGTCGGCGGGCCACCGACCTCGGTGCGCCGGTCCGGATCGACGCGCGCGTCGAGCAGCTTGTGCAGCCCGGAGTTTGGCGACGATGCCGTCAGCGTCGGCCCCGAGCGCTGCGCTTCCGCGGTCGCGCCGTGCGGATCGACTTCTTCGAGCCGCGACAATCCGTCGTCGCCGATCTTGCGGAACAGGCCCGTCGAGACTTCGCCGCGCGCGGCTCGCTCCGCGCGCTCGGTGCCGCCCGGCTTGTTCGACGTCACCGCGGTCTGCCGCGCGACCGACTTCTCCTGCGCCGCGCCGAGCTGCTTGCGGATCACATCATCTAGATGTGTGCCCGGCCCGGCCGGCCGCGGCGGCGGCAGTACCGCCGATACCGCCTCGGCGACATCGAGCGCGGTCGCCATGATGCTCGACTCGTACGACAGCTCGATCAGCGAGCGCAGCACGGTCGCGGGGCGGCTCGGGCGATCGATCGGCTTGCGCGAGAGCGGACCGGCGAGGATCTCGTCGAGGCGCGAGGGCAGGCCGGAGCGCTGGGCGCTCGCCCGCGGGATCGGCATGTTTTCGATGTTCTTGATGATCTGTTCCGCCTCGTCGCCCGGGAACAGCTTCTCGCCGGTGAACAGCTCGTAGAGCACGCTCGCGGCGGAGAACATGTCGCTGCGCGTGTCGAGCGTGTCGCCGCGTGTCTGCTCGGGCGACATGTAGCGCCACTTGCCCATCACCTTGCGCGGGCCCGTGCCGCCGGCCTTCTTGTGGGGCGAGGCGGCGACCGCGATGCCGAAGTCGCCGATCTTCACCTCGCCCGCGCGCGAAATCAGGATGTTCGACGGCGAGATGTCGCGGTGCACGACGTTGTGCGTGTGCGCGAAATCCAGCGCGCGCATGATCTCGATCGCGATGTGGAACGCGGCCGGCAGCGGCACGAGCCGGCCCTCGTCCTTGAACTTGCGGAGCAGCGCGGCGAGGTCGAGCCCGTCGACGTACTCCATCGCGATGAACAGCGACTCGCCGTAGCGGCCGAAGTCGAAGACCTGCACGACGTTCGCGTGCGACAGCCGCACCGCAACTTTTGCTTCTGCGATGAAACGCGCTTCGAACTCGGGATCTCGCGCGAGCTCGGGCAAGATGCGCTTGATCGCGAGCGTCTTTTCGAAGCCATGCGCGCCGTACGCCTTCGCCAGGAACACCTCCGCCATGCCGCCGACCGCGATACGGTCCAGCACGTCGTAGCGTTCGAGGGATTTCTGAACCGGCTGCTCGTCCATAAGCGCGTGGCGGTGTGACCCAACCCCCAGGTCCCAACCCGAGCTTGGGCCCCCCTCGCAAGGTGCCCTATACTAAGGGAATGTCGACCGGCTTGCCGGCCCGAGTGGCAGTCGTCTGCGCGGCCCTGGGGGCCGTCGCGGCCGCACAGCCGCCCGACCGCCGCAAGGTCGCCGTGGTCGAGCTGACCGACGATCCGAAAGCGACGGCGCTTCGCGGCGCGTTCTACGACGAGCTGCAGGTCCACTGGCAGCTCCGCCCGCTCGGCAACAACGCGCTCGAGACTGCGCTCGAGGGCAGCTTTCTCGACGAGGACAAGCCCCACCTCGACCTCGCGAAGCGGGACCTCCAGCTCGCCGAGGACGCGCTCGCGCAGTTCGACTACCGCGCCGCGCAGAAGAACGCCGAGGGCGCGCGCGTCGAGCTGGCCTGGGTGACGCCGACCGTCGCGCTCCCGCTCTACGTCGATGCGACGCTGATGCTGGGCCAGGCCGAGCTCGCCGCCTCGCACAACAACCAGGCCGCGCAGGCGTTCGCGCTCGTCCACCGGCTCGACCCGCTCCGGCAGCTCGATCCCGGGCGCTACCTGCCCGAGATCGTCCAGTTCTACAACGAGCATCCCGCGCGGACCGATACGGTCAAGCTGCAGGTCATCGGCCACGGCCGCGTGTGGATCGACGGAACCGAACGCGGCACCGCCCCCGGCACGTTCGACGTCGGCGGCGGCGAGCACCTCGTCCAGCTGACCGGGCCCGACCGCGTGACGCGCGGCGAGTCCGTCGACAAGGACTCCGTCGAGATCCCGGATCAGCCCGCGTCGGCCGAGCTCCAGGTCCAGCGGGCTCGCCTCGCGCTGTACAAGGCGCCCGATCCGTCCGCGCGCGCCGGCCGCATGCAGGAGCTCGCGAAGCTGCTCGACGTCCACGACGCCGTGCTGATCGACGTCCGCGACGGCGCGCTCGTCGTGCAGACCTGGAAGGACCGCGCCCCCGGCTTCTCGGAGTTCGTCACGTACCACGACCAGGATCCGACCGAGCTGCTCGTGCCGCTCGCACCGGCGAAGAATCCCGAGGAGCCGAAGATCACGATCCCGTTCAACCCGCCGCCGAAGACGCCCGAGGAGCCGTGGTGGCAAGCGCGCTGGGTCCAGGGCTCCGCCGCGCTCGGCGCGACGATCGTCGTCGTCGGCATTGTGCTCTATGCGACGCGCGACCAGTACATCCAGACTCCGACCAGCCCGGGTTTCGTGAACCCGCCGACGAGCTCGCGATGAAGTGGCCACTCCTCCTCGCGCTCGCAGCGTGCGGCGACCCACCGCCGATGACGTTGAAGTTCACGATCACGCAGGGCGACGTGCAGTCATGCGTCAGCTCGACGGGCACGAAAGCCGCGACGTGCTCCGACGTGACGATGCTGTGCGACTCGTACGTCAGCATCCGGATCTTCGCGCCGGGCGATCCCACGGCGCCGTTCGTGTCGGCGTGCAAGCCGCTCGCGGAAGGCACGACGCACAAGACGCTCTGCTCGATCGCGCAGGTCGATCTGCCCGCGCCGGCCAACCCGGTCAAGGCGCAGACGCTCGAGGTCGACATGGCGGTCTACGCGAAGGACAAGCTCGCCGTGAACGCGATGGGCGAGATCGAGTGCCCGGCGGCAAAGTTCGGCGCCGACGACTTCCCGGTCGCCGCGACCGAGCCGTGCACCGATCCCGATCCCGCGATCTGCCCGCCGGATCCGGCCGTCGGCGGCCGCGCGTTCTACCACCCGGGCGATACCGAGACGCTCGTGACGCTCGGCTGCACGAACCTCGCGGCGCTCGAGGACCGCATGTGCGCGGGACAGAGCTCGCTCGCGGTGACAGCGAGCGTCAACGACTTCGACACCGCCGTCAGCGTTTCACCGGCGACCGCCGACGGCCTGCTCGTCTCGGTCGGCGAGCCGACGTTCAACGGCAACCTCGGCGAGTTCGAGCTCAAGCCGACCCAGGCACATCCGCTCGATCGCGCGACCGTCGGTCCGGTGCCGAGCTGGCAGGGCGACTTCAACGTCATGCTGACGAGCTCGGCGTGCCTCGAGGTGCTCGAGGACGGCGCCGCGACCACCCCGTCCCTGACCTGCACGAACAACATCGCGCCGAACCCGCTCGATCTGCCGGGCATCCGGCTGTCGCAGGCGTCGCTCGCGCAGATCCTGACCGCGATCGGCAAGACGTCGCTCCCCCAGCAAGGCCTCGTCGTCGGGATCGCGCTCGACGCGAACGGTGCCCCGGCCGCCGGTGTGACGATCGTCCCGTCGTCTGGCACGACGACGATCAAGTACCTCAACGCGACCCGCACCGGCCTGGTGTCGGGAGCGACGAGCGCGGGCGGGGTGTGGGTGTCGGAGGACGCGCCGTATCCCACGGTGTTCACCCCGTCGGGCGTGCAGGTGATCGCGCAGCCGGGGTTCGGCGGGCTCGTCCACGGCAAGGTCGACATCGTCGTCATCCAGCAGAAGCCCAACGGCACGGGCGGCTAGATTCCGCGACATCGCTGTCGCGACGTTCGCTCCGCACTTCTGCCAACGCGTTGATCCGCTGTCACTGGCGGCGCGGCCCGCCGGTTGCTTATCGTCGGCGCATGGCTCGCCTGGCACTCGTCGCGCTCGTCGTGCTCGCTTCTGCCACCTCCGCGCGCGCGGACGGCCTCTACTACTTCGAGGGCATCGGCGCCACCAAGGTCCACGACGAGCTATCGGCGTACATGACCGACGGCGTGAACATCCGCGCCGGCGTCGGGCTGCGGCGCCGCGAGTGGGCGTACGAGCTGTTCTTCAGCGGGCACATGAACACCTCGCTCGACTACGACAACCAGAGCGACCTGATCACCGGCGGGCTCAACATCAAGTACATCCAGCCGGTCGCGTCGCACCTCGAGGTCTACCTGCGCGGCAGCGCGACGCTAGGCGGCGGCACGCAGGCGCTCGAAGGCTGGAGCGGCCGTGGCCTCGGCGCGGGCGCCGGCATCCAGCTCAAGGGCAAGGGCTCGGTGCTCGGCCTTCTGTGGTGGCCGCTGTTCTTCACGAACGTCGGCCCGCGGATGACGGCCGCGCTGTGGCTCGACTCCGGCTACGAGTTCTATCGACTCCACGGCGACAAGCCTACCGCGCCGAAGAATAGCGAAGCCGGGCTTCGCCCGGCGAGCGCGGTAGACGCGCAGCTCTCGACGGTGACGTTCGGGTTCGCCGTCGGCAGCGATTTCTGAGGTAAACAGAGCGGGTGAAACGCACCTGGTACCACGTCGCGCTGGCGCGTCCCGACGGCGCGCCGCTCCTGGTCGCGGCGAGTGGCGAGCACATGGGCCAGGCGATCGCGGAGGCGCAGGCGCACGTCGCCGGCAGCTGGGCGATCGCGGTCGATCACGCGCCCGACGAGGCGATCCCTCTCGGCGAGTCCGTCGGCAAGGGCCACGTCGTCGATGCGGGCTCCGCGCCGGCGGACCTCGGCACGTTTCGCTGGCCGACCGGCGTGTTGCCGTCGCTCGCGGGCGCTCGCCAGCTGACGGCGGCGGGCCCGGGCTGGACGGTGCGGCCGCAGAAGCTGCTCGTGATCGAGGCGCAGGTCGCCGCCGATCAGCTGGGCGAGACGTTCCTGTCGATGATCGAGCGCCTGCCGAGCGGGGACAACCTCGAGGTCCGCGTGCTCGATCACTTCGAGGACGCGGCGACGACCGACGTGTGGCTCACGTCGCGCGTCAACGTGAAGAAGATCCTCCGCTTCCTCGACGACCACGACGACGAGCTGTTCGGCAACGGTCATCTCGAGCTGTCGATCTACGCGCGAGCGCAGAAGGGCACGCTGCGGCTGACCGAGCACAAGACGATCGTGTGGCTCGCCGACGGTCACGCGCTCGAGGCCGAGGTCAAAGGCTGGCTCGGCGAGCTGCACGTGCCGCATGTTCCCGAGCTGACGACGGTGTCGCGCGCGCCGCACTTTCACTACCGGCCGGCGAAGTCGCGCGATCGCAAGAAGCTCGGCGAGGAGCTGTTTCGCCAGCGCCTGCGCAAGGTCGACTCGCTCAAGAAGACCGCGCGCGCCTAGGTCGCTTTTCGCCCGGCGCTTTCGACACCGCGGGGTGGTCCTTCCACCAGAAGCGCCACGGGCGCGAGGCCCACTCGCCGGCATACGCGACGCCGACGCGCGGACCGGTCGCGATCGCCGGCGGCGTGGCGTGCGCGGCGACGTACAGCGCACCGCGGGCGAGGTCGCGGCGGTCGTGCGATCGATCGAGCGCGAGCGCGGTCGTCACCTTGCCGGGGCCGCGGCCGACGCCGGGATCCTCGGGTAGCCCGACGAGCGGCGCGATCGCGCGGATCAGCACGGCCTGACCTTCGCCCTCGGCGCCGGTGACGATGTTGAACATCTGGTGGATGCCGTAGCAGAGGTAGACGTACGAGATGCCGCCGGGCCCGAACATGACGCTCGTGCGCGCGGTCGGCCCGAAGCGCGCGTGCGATGCCGCGTCGCCGGGGCCGTGATAGGCCTCGGTCTCGACGATCATGCCCGCGCGCCGGCGATGGACGAGTGCGCAACCGACGAGCTCGCGCGCGACGACGAGCACGTCCCGGTGGAAGAAGCTCGCAGGCAGGCGGCGCTTCGCGAGCGCCTCGATCGAGGGCGCGGGCTCGGTGGGCGCGGGCAGGCGAGGCGAGCGGGTCACGGCGCGGGCTGCGGACCGACGAGGTGCGTGCGATTCGTGCCCTCGAGGACCTCGTTGACCCTACCATCGGCGGCAAGCGCGTCGAGCAGTGCGGTCACCGCCGCCTGGTACTCGGCGGGCGCAAGCATGCCTTGCAGCAGCCGGAAGCGCAGGAACAGCAGCGCCGTCTGCGCGACATCGGCGAGGCAGTAGCGCTGGATCGCGGCGAGCTGGCCCGCCTGGAACAGGCCCTCGACCTGCGAGCCGTCGACGCCGACCTTGCCCGGCAGACCGATCAGCCGCGCGACCGCATCGAGGCTGCCCGAGCGCGTGGCGCCGTGATCGGCGAGCCAGTCGCACAGATCGAGGTGGCCTTCCTCGCTGTACCGGTAGCGCACATTTTTTTCGCGGTAGTACCAGCCGAGCGAGACACCGTGGCAGAGCGAGCGCAGCGCGATCACGGGCAGGTCGAACGCGCGGCCGTTGTACGTGACCAGCACCGGGCGGGCGCGGCCCACGAACCGCGAGAAATCCTCGAGCAGCGCGCGCTCGCGGTCATCGGGCGTGCCTTCGCCGCCCGTCGGGTCGCCCACGACGCCGAGGCGCTTGAGGCGGTAACCATGGTCCAGCCACAGGCATCCAATCACGACGATCCGGTGCGCCCACGTCGGCGGGAACTTCGGCGTGCTCGGCTCGCCGTTCGCCTCGGGACGCGCCCAGCGCTCGGTATCGGGAATCGTCTCGATGTCGAGAACGAGATACTCGGCGCTCGGCGTACGGGCCACGCGGGGACGCTAAGCGCTCGGTGTGACATCGCTCGCGCTTTAGCTGAAGGCTCCCCCCTAGGCGGCTGCCCGGCCACACGCAATAATCCCCGGGATGGTGTTGCGCGCTCTGGTCCTGCCGCTCCTGCTCGTACCGGCGGCGGCGCTCGCGGATGGCGCGGGCGTCTGTCACACGGTATCGGTGAATCTGCAGCCCCAGGCCGCGACGACGCTGATGCTCGACGAGCCGCCGCAGATCGTCGCGTGGGTCGAGAAGGCCGACGGCACCTACGTCGACACGATCTACATCACGGCGCAGACCGGCCGCTTCGGCATGGGCAACCGGCCCGGCCGCTACGACTTCGAGGGTGGACCGATGTGGCCGTACGGCCGCCGCATCTCGACGTTCCCGGTCTGGGCACATCGCCACGGCAAGACGTTCGATGTCGTCGAGTTCCAGAACGCGCCGGCCGATCCGCGCGACTGCTTCACGATCGGCGGCGGCTCGGGCGCCGACTACATGCAGTGCGGCGAGAACAACCTCAGCCACCCGTTCAACGAGAGCTCGAAGGAGCAGCACTACTGCCAGCCGCTGCAGCAGAACGAGACGAAGTGGCGGACTGCCGTCGACTCGATGACATGCGCGACCGCCGCATTCACCGACAAGGGCAAGTTCACGCAGGCGGTGCCGGCGGGCGCGCCGGAGACGCTCTATCCGCCGCGCACCGACGTCGCGCGCACGAACAACGACTCGCCGAGCGTGTCGACGTACAAGCAGGTCAACCCGTTCGATGCGGTCTCCCAGGCGACGCCGCGCGAAGGCGAGGAAGCATCGCTGTCGTGGGCGTTCCCGCAGAACCTCGCGCAGGGCGACTACGTGATGTGGATCGAGGTCAGCAAGGCGTTCGATCTCAACTCGACGTACAACGAGATCAGCTATCCGCCCGCGAAGGGCATCATCTACAACGAATACGGCATCCCGTATCTCGGCCAGCCGTCGCTGGTCTACAAGCTGCCGTTCACCGTCGATCTCACCGATCACACGGTCGGCACCGCGCAGTACGCCGGCTACGGCGATCCGCTCGGCAAGGACGGCAACATCCGCGCGCCCGATGCGACGATCGACAGCAGCACGCCGGGCTCGGGCGCGTCGCGCCTGCAGATCATGACCGACGGCAATCGCGTGCGGCTGACCTCGCACGTCGAGCTCGACTCGACGCCGCCCGCGGATCCGAGCGACCTCCAGGCCCTCGACGTCGGGCCGGGCTCCGTCATGCTCGGCTTCACGGCGCCCGGTGACGACGGCACGGTCGGCATGGTGCAGCGCTACGACGTGCGCTACCTCGTCGGCGAGCCGATCACCGCCGACAACTGGGACAGCGCGTGGCCATCGACGGTCACGATCACGCCCGTCCCCGCCGGGCAGATGCAGCAGCTCCAGGTGACCGGCCTGTTGCCCGCGACCGACTACTACATCGGCGTTCGCGCGACCGATAACTGCTTCAACGCGAGCGGCGTCGCGTCGCTCAAGGTCACGACGGCGGCTGCGAAGGTCGGCGAGGTCGACTGGTGCTTCGTCGCGACGGCGGCGTACGGATCGCTGATGGCGAACGACGTCGAGATGCTGCGCCACTTCCGCGACTCGGTGCTGCAGCGCACGGTGCTCGGCGAGCTCGCCGTCGAGACGTACTACACGTTCGGGCCCGCCGCGGCGAGCGTGATCAGCCAGTCCGAGCTGCTCCGCGAGACGGCGCGCGATGCGTTGCGCCCGGTCGTCGCCACGGTGCGCAGGTTGTCGTTCTGATGCGCGCGCTCGGCGCCGTGCTCGTGCTGCTGCCCGCCGTCGCGCTCGCCGACGGCAACGGCGTGTGTCACACGGTGACGATCGGGCTGTTGCCGCAGGCGTCGACGGCGCTGCCGCTCGACGAGCCGCCGCAGATCGTCGCGTGGGTCGAGAAGCCCGACGGCACGTACGTCGACACGATCTACATCACGGCGCAGACCGGCCGCTTCGGCATGGGCAATCGCCCGGGCCGCTACGACTACATGAGCGCGCCGATGTGGCCGTACGGGCGGCGCATCACGACGTTCCCGGTGTGGGCGCACCGGCACGGCAAGACGTTCGATGTCGTCGAGTTCCAGAGCTCGCCAGCCGATCCGCGCGACTGCTTCACCATGGGAGGCGGTTCGGGCCCCGACTACGCCGCGTGCGGCGAGAACGATCTCAGCCATCAGTTCGAACAGAGCTCGCCGGAGCGGCATTACTGCCAGCCGCTCTGCAAGGGCTGCACGCCGCGCGACACCCAGAAGTGGAACACCGCCGTCGATACGATGACGTGCGCGACCGCCGCGTTCTCCGACAAGGGCAAATTCACGCAGGCGATTCCGGCCGGCGAGCCCGAGACGCTCTACCCACCGCGCACCGATGTCTCGCGCACGAACAACGACTCTCCCGACGTGCCGACGTACAAGCAGCACAACCCGTTCGATGCGGTCTCGCAGGCGACGCCGCACGAAGGCGAGGAGGCCGGCCTGTCCTGGGCGGTTCCTCAAGCGTTACCCGCGGGCGACTACGTGATGTGGATCGAGGTCAGCAAGGCGTTCGACATGAACGGCACGTACAACGAGACGACCTATCCGCCGGCCCCGAACATCATCTACGCCGAGTACGGCATCCCGTACCTCGGTCAGCCGTCGCTCGTGTACAAGCTGCCGTTCACGATCGATCTCGCCGATCACACCGTCGGCACCGTGCAGTATGCGGGCTACGGCGATCCGCTCGGCAAGACCGGCACGCTGCACGCGCCCGATGCGACGATCACGACGAACACGCCCGGCTCCGGTGACTCGCGCCTGCAGATCATGACCGACGGCAATCGCGTGCGCGTCAACTCGCACGTCGAGCTCGACTCGACGCCGCCCAGCGATCCGGCGGGCATGACGACCGCGGTCACGTCGTCGTCGGTGCAGCTCGCGTTCACCGCGCCCGGCGACGACGGCGCGACCGGCACGGTGCAGCGCTACGACGTCCGCTACCTCGTCGGCGAGCCGGTCACCGATGCGAGCTGGGACCGCGCGGTGCCCGTGCTGACGACCGATCCGATCGTCGCGGGCGGCCAGACGCAGCAGCTCACGATCGCGGGCCTCTTGCCGTCGACGACGTACGACATCGGCATCCGCGCCGCGGACAACTGCTTCAACACCAGCGCGATCGTCTCGCTCCAGGCGACGACGGCCGCACAACAGTCGGCCGCGGTCGATGCGTGCTTCGTCGCGACGGCGGCGTACGGCTCGGTGATGGCGAACGACGTCGCGATGCTGCGCCACTTCCGCGACTCGGTGCTGCAGCGCACCGCGATCGGCGAGCTCGCCGTCGAGGCGTACTACACGTTCGGCCCGGCCGCCGCGAACGTGATCGGCCAGTCCGAGCTGCTCCGCGAGACCGCGCGCGACGCCCTGCGCCCGGTCGTCACCGTCGTGCGCAGGATGGCGTTCTAGATGATCGTCATCTGGGGGACGCGCAACGCCGGCAAGGTCGATCAGCGCGAGGGCCAGTACGCGCTGACGCGCTTCGCGCACATTTACTGGCTGCCGCTGTTCCCGGTATCGGCGATCTGGGTGACGCGCGATGGCGTCGGTCACTCGACGAAGATGTCGGCGAAGTCGGTCGTCGCCGGGTACGCGCGCACGTGGGGCCCGATCCTCGGCGCGGCGGGGATCGCAGGTCTCATCGGCTTGCCGGTCGCGGTCGCCGCCGTCTCGATCACCGCGCTCGCGTGGGCGTGGAAGGACGTCGCGACCGATGCCGCCAAGCGCCGCAGCGACCTCAACCAGCTCGCGTTCGGCACGCGCTGCGATCCAAAGCTGCTCCCCGGCGACCTCGCCGACGGCATCAAGCTCGAGCTCGATCACAAGTGGGCCACGATCTCGAACGGCCAGTCGCCCGACGAGGTCGCGAAGTTCGGCACCGACGATCTCGAGCGCGCGGCAACCGCGTACGGCCTGCTCCGCCTCGCCGCGCTCCGGCTCTCCGGCGATCAGGCGCGCGATGCGGAGGCCGGCGCGGCCCGGCTCGCCGACGGCATTCGCGACAAGCTGCAGCTCGGCCCTGGCGGTCCGTACCGCTCGCCGTAGTCACTCGAGGTCGTACAGGACGCTGTAGTCGTGCGAGTCGCCGCTCGCAGACTCGACCCACAGGTACCCTTCGACTTTCGCCGCGAAGATGCCGCTGCACTGCACACGCGCCGTCACGCGACCTTTGCCGGTGCGACAGCAGCCGGTGAAACCCGACTCGGTAACGCCCTTCACGACGTGCGTCTTCTCGCGCTTCTTCTGCGACTCCGCGTCGTCGGATCCGCGCGAGTCGCCCGGGCTCGATTCGTAACAATCAAAGACGTTGGTCGTGCCCGGCGTGCAGTTGTAGAACATGCACACCCGGACCCCGGCGTCATCGTTCGTCAGCTCCGCCCACGGGTCATTTGTCGGTTTGCACATGCCGGTCCGCGAAACGTCGGTACCGTGGGTGCTCGTCAGCCGGCCAGCTACTGGCGCCATCGCCTTGCACGCCGTGGTGCCGGCCGGTGGTGGTGTTGCCATCACCAGGTCGCCGTGACCGTTCACGCCCCGCGACGAGACGCAGATATCGGGCTTGAGTGGGTCGGGGTTGCACCAAGGCAACGAGCACGATGCAAACAACGCGAGCGCGACATAGCCCGCCGCCGACCACCTCATAGACCCTCCCACCCGCATTGCGCGCTCGCGAACGCGGTCACGGTCGCCGCGTCGGCGCAGCTCGAGGGAGTCGTCGCGATCGTCACCGCGGCCGAGCCCTCGAGCAGGCACGAACAGCCGGTGCCGGCGTCGCTGCGACCACACAGCAGGGCGCGCACCCCGCCGACCTCGCAGGTCCAGCGAGCGTAGCAGTCTCCGTTCGCGTCCGTCGACAGCGACAGCAGGACGCAGCCGTGGACGAGCATCACGTCGGTTGGTGCAACGTAGACATCGGAGGGCGCTGGCTCGGCCTTCGAACAGGCACCCGCAAGCGCTGCGACGAAGACCCACTTCATGGCATTCCCGTTCCGCCGTGCTTGTTGCACGTGCCGATGTGCGCCGGATCCGCGCTGATCGCACCGAGCGCCGGGTCCAGCGTGATCGCCGCTGGCGTCTGCGTGAAATCGAACATGTCGAGGAGTGGCCACGCGTTCGCGTCGCGCTTCGTCATCGCACCGGTATGCTTCCAGTGCTCGATGAAGCGCACGAGCGAGGTGTGATCTGCCGTGTACGAGCTGATGTAGCCCTTCTTCGCGAACGGTGAGACTGCGATCAGCGGAACGCGGAAGCCGTAGTTGTCGAAGCCGAAGTCGACAGGCTTGTACACGTCGTCGGGTGCGCACGCGTGCGGCGGCTTCACATGATCGTAGAACCCGCCGTTTTCGTCCCACGTCAGAAACATGATCGTCGACCCCCAAACGGCGGGGTTCGCGATCACCGCGGAGACGACTCGGTACGACAGGTTCTGGCCGAGCTGGATGTTCGTCGGCGGGTGCTCGTCATTCTCCATCGAGCTGAAGTCGCCGTAGTCGGGCTCCACGAATGCGAGCGAGGGCAGACGATCCGCGGCGACGTCCGCCTCGAAATCCGCGATGGTGCCGATCTTCAACGGGTCGAAGACCGTGAGCCCCGCTGCCGCCGACACAGGTGCTCGCGTCGACGCCGTGTAGACCTTTGCGTTGCCCCCGCCGAGCCGATCGAAGATCGACGGCCCGCTGGCGAGCGTCCCGTAGTCGGGCCACTCCGCATGGCCACACGCATCGAGCGCAGGGTTGGTGTCGAATCCTTCGGCGACGTCGCACGACGTCGCGCGGTAATAGAACATCAGGTTCGCGTGCGTCGGTCCTAGGATCGACGAGAAGTAGTGGTCGCTGATCGCGAAGTTCTCCGCGAGCCAGTAATAAAAGGGTAGGTCGTCGGCGGTGTAGTAGCCCATCACGCGGCTACCACCGCCTTCGTTCAACATCGTCCCGCCCGTGCCGTCGGTATCGTTGGCGTTCGCGACGAACCCGTCGAGGTTCCCGTTGTCAAACGCGAGGTGGGCAGCGCCCCATTCGTGGTTTGCGTCCGTGATGCAGTAGCGGGTCTCGTGGAATGGAGCGACATCCACACCGCTCATCGGGTCGTAGTTGGTCTGGTTGCGATCGGTGTGAACGTACTCGCCGAGGTACTGGTCAAAGCTGTGATTCTCGTGCATCACGATGATCACGTGCTTTACCGCGTCGGGCACCGCCGGCGCATCGGAGCCAACGGTCATGTCGGTCGTGGTATCGGGACCGAACGCGCAGCCGTCGCGATCACTGCCCTTGATGTCGTAGCTCGGCGGCGGCGGATCGTGGATTCGCTCGCGGCCGTCGAAGCAATTGCCTTCGGGTGCAGCGCCGCAGCCGCACAAAAACGATCCGAACAACGCGATCGATGCCCTCACACCTGCCATGCGTTTGGCCCCCCTCCGACCACCCTGCATCAACGCGCGGATGGGGTCAAACGTCTACCGTGCAGCGAATTGCGGCACGCGCTAGAAGCGAAAGCCGACGCCGATGCGGCCCGACAGCATCGTCTCGAAGTTGTTCTTCGTGTAGCCGAGCGCGCCGAACAGGTCGATGTGATTGCTCAGCGTGTAGCCGCCGCGCAGCTCGAGCACGGCGTGTGTCTCGTAGTAGTGAGACGGCTTGTCGTGGCTCGTCGGCGTGGTGAAGTGGCTCGTGCCGCGCTCGATCTGAAATTCTTCGCCGATGCCGAGGCCGCCGTAGACGTGATCGCCGTGGACGCTCGCGCGCACACCGACGTCGATCAGGTGCATGCGATAGTGAGCGAACTCGGGATCGAAGATGTCGTCGGGAACCTCGCCGTCGACGTGCTTCGTGAGGTAGCTGCCCCACGCGGTCAGATCGAAGCGCTGAAATCGCAAGCCGCCTTCACCGTCGAGCAGCAGCGCGCCACCTGCGTTCATGTCGTCGCTGTCGGGGACGAGCATCGCGGCGCCGACATGGGCGCGACCGAACGGTTGTGGTGAATCGTCGGCGCTGGCAAGGCAAGGCAAGAGCAGAAGGGCGAGGCAGAGGAGCTTCACGAGCGTGCGGTAGTTCACGTCGCGTGCCCGAGCAGCTGCGCGATTTCGCGTTGCCACATCGCAGTTTTTCGAGGCGCTACTGCGCCGTCACGGCAACAGTGCCCGATAGCTGCGCCGGCACGCTGTCACTCGTGCCCGCACACGTCCGCGTGAAGACAATGTGGCCGTTGAACGCGAGTGCGTAGCCTGCCTTGTCCTGCCCGTTCTTGCAGATGCCGTCCGACGTCACCATGCCGCTCGGGACCGCAGTCGAATCGATCTTCAGCATGCAGCTGTTCGCGTCGCCGGTGAGGTCGATGATCTTGACGTCGAAGCCGAGCCGGCCTGGCGTCGTCGCGAGCAGGTCGGGGCGCGGAATGCAGAACGTGATGATGCCGGTGCCGCCCGACTGCTGGCCGGAGAGCGTCAGGCTGATCACGCCAGCCGGCGCGGCCGGATCCGGGCAGTCGTTGTTCGCGCCGCTCGACAGGTTGCCGTACGTCAGCGAGACGTCGCTGCCGTTGCTCGCGCCGAGGCCGAACGCCGCCGCGCCCTTGGGGCCGCAGCTGCCGCCGTCGTCGCTGCAGGCGACGAAGCAGAGGAGGCTAGTACTCGAGAGGAAGAGTGAGCGCCACATGGGCCACCACCGCGTTGCCGAATCGGTTGTGTTGGATGACGTACTCGAGGATGCCCTCGAATCGCGCGCCTGCCCAGCGTCCCGAGAGGTCGAACGCCTCGCCGAACACACCGAGCTTGGCCTCGAGCGTGTGGCCGTCGAACGGCGACATCTTCGGATCGTCGGTCACGTACGGATGAGACAGCGTCATCGGGTCCGGGTAGAACGGCCTCCAGAAGTATGCCGCGGTCTGCCGGTAGTAGCGGTACATGAACGAGGCGTCGGCGTGACGGCCGACATCCTGGATGATGCGCAGCTCCGGCGTGTGGGCGTGGATGTGCCAGTCGTCCCAGTAGAAGCGATAGGCGGCGACGACGGTCGTCTCGCTCTCGCGGAAGTAGTGACGGATGCTCGCGGCGGCGGCCTGGCGCGTGCGCGTGAACGGGTGGCGCTCGGGGACGTACGTGCCGAGGACCGGGATCGGGACCTGCCGATATGCGTTCGACTGGAAGCCGTCGAGGTACGCGAGCTCGTAGTTCGCGCCGACGACCGTATCCTCGCCGGTGATCTGCGATGCCTTGATGTACGCGTTGTAGACGTCGAGCGGGCACGACGTGCTCGTCGCCGACGCGTTGCCTTCGCAGAGCAGCGCGATGCCGCCGAGCGGGCCCTGCGATCCCGATGCGTCGACCTTGTCGACGGAGAGGCCGCCGCCGGCGCCGACCGTCGCGTTGCGGTGCGCGAGATCGGCCTCGGTGCGCACGCCGCCGTAGATCGAGCGGTAGTCGCTCTCGTCGGAGAGCTTGGCGTCGCCGCCGAGCCGGATGCGATCGAGGATCGATCCCGAGGGGCCGTCGAGCTCGTGCGTGTAGCCGATGCCGCCCTCGTAGCGCTGCTCGGTGAACGGCTTCTGCATCACGGCGCCCGAGCCGGCGGACGCGGAGGTGATCGCATCGACGAGCACGTGCGCGGTGACGAGGCCGCGCGAGCCGACCTCGAACATGCCGTCGAGCATTGGCTGCATGACGCGCGTCGAGCGCTCCTTGTAGTAGACGCCGCGCATCGACAGGTTGCCGTCGGCGAACGCGGTCGTCGAGACGAGCAGCGCGGCCGCGACTAGTTGCAGCCGCATCCGCCACCTGGCTCGCCGGTACCTCCGCTGGCGCCTTCGCGCGACACGCGTGAGTGCTCGGAGAAGCGGGCTTCTCCCGGTTCGCGATCGTCGGTCATCGCGCGCTTCGCGAGATCGCCGCGCTGATGCGCCTTGACAACCACGCAACCGCCGCCGAGCGCGGCGATCATCACAACACAGGCCAGGCTCTTCACTACCGCGCGACGATAACACCGCCCCGTGGCGAGCGCGCGGGCTTTGGGTGTACACAACGCGCATGCGTAGCTCCCTTGCAATGCTTCTGTTCGGTCTCGTCGCGTGCGGTGGCGGCGCGGCCAAGGGTCCCGAGTCTCCCGGCGGTGGCGGTGGTGGAAGCGCGGAAGGCGGCGGCAGCAAGCCGACGGCGGCCGGCGACGTGTCGTTCGAGGTCCCGAACATCGAGGTCAAGGGCGTCGCCTTCGAGCCGCAGGCACTCGGCACGCCGGGCATGCCGCTCGCCGAGCCCAAGGGTCAGGCCAAGCCGCTGACCGGCGCGGCGATGGACAAGCAGATCATCAAGCAGCGCGAGGTCGTCGCGAAGACGAAGGACCCCGTGCAGAAGCAGGCGCAGGCCGCGCTGCTCGCGACGATGCTCTATCACAAGAGCAAGGAGACGCCGGCCGACCAGCAGAAGCTGGTGACCGAGGCGCGCCAGACGCTGCGCGACTCGATCGGCGGCGGTGACTACACGAAGGCCGACGAGATCACGCTGCGCATGCTCGGCAGCTACGAGCTGATCCTCGGCGACATCCCGAACGCCGAGAAGGCGTGGGCCTCGCTCGTCGCCAACGATCCGAAGTCGAAGGACATCCAGTTCAACAAGGCGTGGCTCGCGTACACGTACCTGCAGGAGTTCAAGAACGCGGAGGCGGTCGCCACGCTCCAGGGCGAGAACCCGACGGAGAAGACGCCCGAGCTCGCGTACGTGACGGCGTGGGCGAAGTGGCGCACCGGCGACGGCGCGGGCGCGTGGTCGTCGATCGTGATGGCGCTCAAGGGCTGGGGCAATGGCGCCGGCCGCGATGCGCTCGATCGCGACGTCATGCTGCTCGCGGGTCGCACGCCCGTGACGATGAACGCGGCCGTCGATGCGCTGTCGCCGATCTACGGCAAGGGCGTCGAGCCGAGCTACGAGCTGTACGCGAAGCTCGGCCTGCAGTCGTATCAGTTCGCCGGCCGCTGGTCCGACGGCGTCGCCGCGCTCGACAAGGCGCTCACGACGATCGGCGCGAAGGTCCCGCCGAACGACCTGCCCGTGATCAAGTACCAGCAGGGCGACTACACGGTTCGCCTCGACAACCCCGAGCAGGCCGCGAAGTACGCGCTCGAGGCGATCAAGGCGCTGCCCGCGTGCGGCACGAAGTGCAGCAATCAGGACAAGGAGAATGTCGTCGAGAGCGTCTACATCATGGGCCGCCTCTTCCACATCCTCTACGCGACCGCGCACGACGACCGCTACTACCAGCCCGCGCTCGACCTGTACGCGGCGAGCGTCCCGCTGATCACGATGAACCAGGCGACGCACGACCAGGCCGAGAAGGACATGGGCTTCTTGCAGGGCTCGTTCAAGACGATGAAGCACGACGCCGGCACGTACGACAAGGACGCGATCGGCGCGCTGATCAAGCGCCACAACCAGGAAGTCCAGGCCTGCTACGAGCAGTTCCTCGCGGCGAACCCCAAGCTCGGCGGCGCGCTGACGATCAACCTCGAGGCGAACGCGCAGGGCCAGATCACCGGCGCGTCGAGCGAGCCGAAGGCCGGCATGCAGGACATGGCGGGCGTCGCGGGCTGCGTCGTCGAGCGCGCGAAGCAGTGGAAGCTGCCGAAGAAGATCAACGGCAACGGCACGGGCACCGCGCGGATGAAGCTCGTCTACGCGCTGTCGAAGCGCACCGACATGAAGTGATCGATCCCGGAGGGAGTAGCCCAAAGAACCCAAAGCACCGTAAGGTCAAACCCGGATCCGGAACCTTTGGGCCCTTTGGGTTCTTTGGGGCTCCAATTTTCTGGAGCGAGTGCGGCCACGCACCGGTCAGCGGGCGCGGCGGCGCGTCGCGCGACGCTTGCGGCGCGGCGTGCGGTAGAGCCGCGCGGTCCGCTGCAGCTCCGCGACCATGCGATGCGCGAGTCCGACGCGCGCCGGCTGATCCGGATCACCGATCAGGCCCGACGGCGCGACGCTCGCCTGGAGAAAGCGGCGCAGCGCGACCATGCAGCCGTCGCGATCGCCGAGCTGGTGGAGTACCGACGCGAGGTTCCAGTGGTGCAGCGCGAACGGGCTTTCGAGCTCGCACGCGCGGTGGAGCAGCGGCAGCGCATCGGCGAGGTGGCCCTGCGCGACGAGCGCGGCGGCGTGCGCGGCGACTGCATCGGCGGAGTCCTTCGCGCAGCGCGCGAGCAGCAGCTGGGCGCGCGCGGGCTCGCCATCGGCGATCAGCTCGACGGCGCGGCCGAGCGTCGACGACGTCGGGTGCGCGTGTGCGCGGCCGCCGAGGTGCGCATCACCGAGGTCGAGCAGGTCGCGGCCTAGGTAGTACGAGCTCGGCAGGCGCGGCGGCTCGGCGTCGATCGGCGTCGCGATCGACGCGATGCTCTGCCGCGCGGCGGCCGCGACGATGCCGCGTGCACGCTCGAGGTCGCTCGACGCGACGCGATAGCCATCGTTGACGAGGTTCGCGATCAGCGGCGCGTGATCGTCGGCCGCGTCCTCGTGCAGGCAGTCCTCGATGTGACCGTCGCGATGGATCAGCACCGCGAAGCGGCGCCAGCGGCGCTCGCCGGCGACCTTGCGGCTCGCGACGACGACGAGGCGGGCGGCCGCGTCGACGAGGATCGCGACGTGCGTCGGGCGGGGCGGGCGCGCGGCCGGCGCCTCGACCGCTTCGCTCGCGTCGCAGTCGTGCATGCCGAACACGACGTCGTTGATCCGCTCGCGGTGATCGGCCGGTAGATCGAGGCGCACGCACAGCTCGGCGGCGAGGCGCTGCGCGGCGGGCAGCGCGGCCTGCGACATGACGATCAGCAGCTGGAGCCGATCGTCGGGCGCGAGCTGGCGGATCATGAGATCGGCGGCGGCCGCGACATCGGCCTGGGTATCGAGCTGCGCGGCGAGTGCGAGCGCACTCCGGCGCTGGATCGCCATCGGATCGGCAAAGCTCGCCGTGCCGCGTTCACCGAGCTCCGCGAGCAGCCCGAGCGCGCAGACCTTGCCGTCATCGGCGGCGGCGCTGCCCGCGATTCGCCGCAGCTCGGCGATCACGCGCGTGCGAGCGTCGGTGCTCGCGAGGTGGGCGAGTGCGGCGCGCGCCGAATCGCGGCGGCGCGGATCGCCGTGACACAGCTCGCGGCCGAGCAGTGGGACGCAGGTGGCCCCCAGGCGATGGACAAGCCGCTCGACCCGGAGCGGCGACGCACCCTTTGTCCGAAGCCCGGACGGCATCGCGAACCACTGGGCGAGCCTTTGCAGGTCCCCGAACGCGGTGTCGATCCCCATCTGTGACGCTACGTTATATGTATGGTCACGTAACGGTCAACAGATATTTCGCAGCGTTACCCACTGCCTACCCCGGCGGTGCACAGACTGTACGTCACCTGAGACCCCGACATCGCGGCAGCTGTGGGTGGATTTCCCTTGTCCGAACGAACCTCGTTCGCAACCATCCTCGGCGACGTACCGGGGAGTAATCGCATGGCGAAGTCCGAGTCGACCGCGGTCAACGAGCTCATCAGCCTGGTCCAGAACGGCAGGCACGCCGAGGAGCCGGCCCAGGATCTGTTCGCGGCGCCCAAGAGCCGCGCACCGTCGCCGCAGCCGCTCGAGCGCGCTCCGACCGGCACCTCGCAGCTCCATCTCAACAACGGCAAGCCGGTCCGGATGATCACCGCGCCGCCGACGCGCACGCAGTCGATCCCGCCGCTGCCGCAGTCGCGCGCACAGGTCCGCGCGAGCACGCCGCCGCCGCGTCCGAGCACGCAGATGCCGACCGCGCAGGCCGCGCGCCCGAGCACGCAGATGCCGACCGCGCAGGCTGCGCGCCCGAGCGGTGCGAAGCTGCCGCCGCCGCGTCCGTCGCCGCGCGCCTCGGGCCAGCACGCCGCGATCGATCCGGCGCGCGCCTCGACGCAGCTGCCCGCCGTCGATCCGATCGCCGCGATGGCCGCATCGCCCGCCGCGTCGCCGGTCGCCAAGGCGCCCGCGACCACGCTGCCGCCGCCGAGCCAGCTGCGCGCGCCCGCGCCGTCCAGCGAGCCGCCGACGAAGAAGCTCACGCCCTCGAACGCGATCCCGGCGCAGCGCACCACCCCGCCGAAGAGCTCGCCGATCGCCGCGCCGTTCGAGCAGCGCGTCTACGGCCAGCCCGCGTACGAGCGCGCCGCGATCGACAAGACCGGCGACTCCGTGTCGGCCGACAACTGGTTCGAGGCGAGCCGCGCCGTCGAGAAGATCGAGGAGACGTGGGTCACCACGTCGCCTGCGCCCAAGCGCAAGGATCACAGCACGGCGATCAAGCGCGTGCTGCTGCCGCTCGTCGTGCTGTCGGTCGTGTCGGCCGGCGTCGCGTACGTCGTGTTCGTCCACCACGGCAAGAAGGCCGCGCCCGCGATCACGCACGTGACCGCGCCGGCCAAGCCGACGGTGACGCCGCAGATCGACGTCGCGCCCGCGCCGAGCACCGAGTCCGCGAACGCCGCGACCGCGACCGCGGGCGGCACGCAGCCCGAGCCGCCGGCCCCCGCCGCCGCGCCCGCGCCGACGCAGGACCAGGCCGCGCTGACGCCGCACCCGAACGCGAACGATCAGAAGATCGTCGCGAAGGACCCGAGCGAGTCGCCCGCGCCCGCGCCGCAGCAGGTCGCCGCGCCCGCGCGGCAGCAGGTCGCCGCCGCCGCACCGGCGCCCGACGCGCCGCAGCCCGCCGGCAAGGTCAACACGATCGCCGAGGCCGCGCCGGTCATCCACGAGGTGCAAGGCGCGCACGGCGTCGTCAAGCTCGTCGAC
Organism: Deltaproteobacteria bacterium; assembly: GCA_019237945.1. Lineage (GTDB taxonomy): Bacteria > Myxococcota_A > Polyangia > Haliangiales > Haliangiaceae > JABFXX01. The sequence goes on from JAFAOG010000057.1 coordinate 20,745, forward strand.
GTCCGCATCGACAGCAAGCCGGCCGGTGCGACGGTCATGCTCGTCGATAACGGCAAGACGTCGTTCCTCGGCACGACGCCGGTCGCCGCATCGGTCGATCCGTCGCGTGCGTACGACGTCGTGCTGACGCTCGAGGGCCGCCCGACGCAGATCGCGCACCTCGATCCGACGAAGGCCCAGAAGCTCGAGATCACGCTCGCCAAGAGCGGGCCGGCCCGCGTCGAGACGGCGAAGGCGCCCGCGATCGCGACGACCGCACCGAAGGCCGCCGCGCCGTCCGCACCCAAGGCGCCCGCGCGCGCCGCGCACGCGAAGAAGTCGTCGGCGCCCTCGGGCAGTCTCGCTGACCCCGGCTTCGACACCGCGAAGTCGGACGAGCCGAAGACCGAGGCGCCCGCCGAGGCGCCCAAGGCCGCGGCCCCGAAGGCGGCCGAGGGTGGCGACGGCACGCTGATGGTGTCGAGCAAGCCGCCCTGCCAGATCTGGATCGACGGCAAGGACACCGGCCTGACGACGCCGCAGCGCTCGATGTCGTTACCGGCGGGCTCGCATCACGTCACGTTCGTCAACTCCGAGCAGAACATCACGAAGACCGTCGGGGTGAAGATCACCGCCGGCGAGTCGACGAAGCTGATCCAGAATCTGCTGTCGAACTAGAGGTGGCACATGTTCGCCGCGGTGGGCTTGCAGATGCCCATCGCGTTGCACGTGCCGCCCGCCGGGCAGTCGCTGCCGCCGCCGCCGGCCGTGCAGACGGTCGTGCAGACCTGGATGCCGTCGGCCTGGAACGTGTGGCACATCGGCGCCGCCGTCATGCAGTCGTGCTCGGTCGCGCACGAGTCGTACGGCACGCCGGTGCACTTGGGGCCGCGAGGGTCGGCATCGACGTTCGGTGGAGTGTCACCGCTGCATGCGGCGAGCACGAGCACGAATGCGAAGCAGCGCATGCACTGATCCTACACCTTGGTGTACGGTCCGCGCAGGAGGCTCTTCGTGGCACACATCGACGTCTTCAAGGGCTGGGCAGAGACGATCCGCGCGGACGTCGATGCGCTCAAGGCGCTGCTCGAGGCAGACAAGGCGAGCCTCGAGGCTCGCAAGCTCGCAGGCGGGGCGCTGCAGTACCTCGTCAGCAAGATGGATCTGATCCCCGACTGGAACGAGGGCATCGGCGTCGTCGACGACGTCATGGTGCTCCGCGTGTGCGCGCAGCTCTCGCAGGGCCACGACCGCGGCAGCCTGCCGACCAGCGCCGAGGTCAACCTCGACCGCATGGCGAACGAGGCCGACAAGATCTCGGCGTTCCTTGGCGGCGGCGTCTACGACAAGCTGAAGTCGTACTGCAGCAAGCTCGGCGACCAGGCCGTGCGCGGCCGCACGCCGCAGCAGCTGATCGACGACGCGGCGACGCGCAAGGCGCTGTACGTCGAGCTCGACGACGAGATCAAGAAGACGGTGCCGATCGTCGTCAACGATCCCGTCGACGCCGAGCTTCGCTTGAAGGCCTATCTCACCCACAAGCTCCAATGATCAAGCACTCGCTCCTCCTGCTCCTCGCGCTCACCGCCGTCGCGCG
>JAFAOG010000060.1 GCA_019237945.1 Deltaproteobacteria bacterium
GATCACGACCACGACGGCCACGATCACGAGCACTAGCAGCGTTCGTGTTACCGTCGCGCTGTGCGGCGCGCTGCGATCCTGGTGCTGGGATACGCGAGCATCGCGCGCGCGGATGACCCGCGAGACATCTTCGGGCTGAAGCCGAAGGCGAACGCGAACGTCGACTGCCGCGACGGCAAGGCATTTGGCTGCGCGCAGCCGTCCGACCCGCTCGCCGACGACGATGTCCCGTACGCGCTGCGCACCTGGCTGCCCGCGAGCTACGTGCTGTCGCTGCCGACGGCGAACGCGGCGCAAGTCGATGTCGCGAGCTTCGCGCTCGGCGCGGGTGTCGATGGCGGCTTTGGCGGCGCGACCGCGAGCGAGAACCGGTGGACGATCGACGGCGCGCCCGCCGACGACGGCCAGAGCGGCGGTGCCGATACGGTCGTGCCGCTGACGTTCCTCGACGGGCTGTACGTGACGGCGGGCGGCTTCTCGGCGCGCGATCGCACGTCGACCGGCGGCGTGATCGATGCGCGGCTCAAGCGCGGCACGGCGACGCACGAGCTCGACGCGCAGGTGTGGCTCGGCTGGACCGCGGCCGCACGCCATCGCCCGACGATCCCGGCGACGTACAGCGTGCGCACCGGCGTCGTCGATCCGGGGCCCGATGCGAGCCTCTCCGTCGTCGCGACCGGGCCGATCGCGCGCGAGTGGTGGTATGCGGCCGGCATCGCGCCGAGCCTGCGGCGCACGGACTTCGCGTTCGTCGCGCACACGCTCGTCGACGCGGATCAGGACGGCGTGCCCGACGGATTTCCCGGCATCGTCACGACGGATCTCGTCGAGCGCGACGCGCGGCACGTCACCACCTACGACGTCCCGATGATGGCGCGCGCCGGCTGGGATCGCGGGCCGCATCATCTCGAGCTGACGATCGTCGGCGATGCGTTCAGCGACACGCGCTTCCTGTTCAACTCGACGCTGCAGAGCTCGGGCATCGACGCCAGCTCGCTCGTCGGCGACGGCATCGCGACGTGGAAGAGCAACTGGACCGACACGCACCTGCGCGTGCAGGCGGCGTGGCATCGCTCGCAGCGCCACGAGTCCGCGCGCGATCCGGCGGCCGCGAACATGCCGCAGCTGCTGTCGGCGTACGTGCCCGATCCGCTCGCGCAGGATCCCGCGCTCGGCGGCGCGTGCAGCGACGGCGGCGGCGATCCGTATCCGAAGCTGACGAACTGCCCGATCCCGAGCGGCTGGTTCGCGAGCGGCGGGCCGGGCGCGCTCGTCGACACGACGATCGATCGGCCATCGCTGACAGCAGATGTCTCGCATCGCGAGGGCAACCACGTGCTGCGCGCCGGCGCGACCGGCGAGGACACGCGGCAGGTCACCGACACGCGCTTCTCCGGCGGCGAGCAGCTCCGCTCGCTGTTCCCCGGCCACATGGACGAGCGCAAGTTCCTCGATCCCAACACGCCGTGCGAGGCGACCGGTCCATGCACGACCGTCGACACGAGCGAGCTCGCGTATCGCACGCGCTACACGGCGGCGTACGTCGAGGACACGTGGCACGCCGCGCCGAACATCCAGGTCGATGGCGGCCTGCGCTGGGAGCTGATGTGGGTCGGCTCGGCGCTGCACTTCTCGAACGAGCTCGCCCCGCGGCTCGGCGCGAGCTGGGATCCGCTCGGCAACGGGATGTCGCGCGTGTGGACGAGCATGGGGCGCAGCTTCGCAGTGCTGCCGGCCGGCCTCGGCGCGACTGTGCTGCGGCGCGATCGCTACGTCGACGAAGTGACGTCACCGTTTGGCACGGGACGCCAGGTCGAGACGGGCGCGCCATTCGCGGTCGCGCGCAACCTGCATCCGATCACCCAGGACGAGGTGACGGCGGGTGTCGAGCTGTCGCCGCTGCACGCGATGCGACTGACCGGCTGGGCGCAGGCCCGCTACCTGCGCCGAGGGCTCGCGCTCACTCCGGACGGCTTCGACAACCCGGGGCACGACCTCGACCTCGAAGCCTCCCGCAACACGGCGTTGTTCGGAGCCGAGGTCGCGACCGCGCCGACGGGAAAGCTCGTGCTCCGCGCCGGCTACCTGTACGGACACACCGTCGGGAGCTGGACCGGGCTCGCGTCGGCGGACTTCGAATTCGTCACGCAGAACCTCGTCGGCGCGCTGCCGACCGATGCCGGCCATCGCACTTATATAGAGGCGGAGCGCTCGGGACGGGTCGGACCGGTGCGAGTGACGGTCGCGCTGCGACTTTCGCTCGGCAGTGGGCGGCCGCGCAGCGCCCTCGGCAGCAGCGACGATGGCACGATCTATTTGGTCCCGCGCGGCTCGCTCGGCCGCGGGCCGTTGCTGACGCAGACGAACGCGCGCGTCCAGGCGACCTGGCACGGCGTCGACGTGCTGCTCGACGTGTTCAACGTGTTCGACCACCGCGACGCGACCAGCCTCGACGAGTTCTACGCCGGCGGCTCGATCCATCCGATCGTCGGTGGCGCCGCGAGCGACCTCGTGTTTCTTCGTACGGAATCGGGTGGTGTTCCGGCGCGCAATCCGGGGTTCCAGGTGCCGACCGGATACCAGGCTCCGCTCTCCGCCGTTCTCGGTGTACGCAGCCGGTTCTAGGAACATTTGCGAGCGTTTGACGCGATCTGCCGGTGTGGCTCGCGTGCTACGATTTTTCGTCCGCGGCGCATTCGGGGTGCGCGCGCGCTCGACGAGGAGCCCATGGCTGATCTGTCTCGGTTTTCCGAAGCCAAAGCTGAAGTTCAACACTCGCCGCACGCGGTCAGCGCGTGGGAAGAGGCGGAGTCGCTCGCGGCGGAGCTCGACAAGCCCGACGAGATCGTCGCGCTCTACACCGAGACGCTCGGCAGCGAGCTCGAGCCGCAAGTCGCGGAGATGATCGGCGAGCGCGCCGGCTCGTTCTGCGACGAGTGGTTCGGCGACGACCCCAAGGTCCTCGAGAAGATCCTGTCGCGCGTGCTGCAGCTCGCCCCGAGCTCCGACTCGGCCCTGCAGCGACTCAGCGTGATCCTCACCGTCGCCGAGCGGTGGGCCGACGTGCTCGCGCTCTACGACCGCGCGACCGCCAACACGAAGGACAAGCCGCGCAAGGTCCGCCTGCTCCGCGAGGCCGCGCAGCTCGCGAAGGACGTCGCGAATCAGCCGGAGAAGGCAATCCGCTACTACCAGGCCCTGCTGCCGCTCGTTCCCGACGACGTGCAGATCGGCCAGAGCCTCGAGCGCCTGCTCGAGCGTCACGAGCGGTGGGCCGAGCTGATCTCGCTGTGGGAAGGCCGCCTCGAAGGCCAGTCGAAGAAGGACCGCGAGCGCAGCCGTGCGCGTATCGCCGGTGTGTGGCTCGAGAGCCTCAAGGATCCGCAGAACGCGCTGGTCGCGGTGCGCCCGCTGCTCGCGGAAGCCGACGACGACAAGGAGCCCGTCGCGCTGCTCGAGCGCATCATCGAGGCGCCGCAGTCGACGAAGGGCGTGCGCGATGCGTCGCTCGATCTGCTGCGCTCGCACTTCGACGCCACGCAGCGCTCGCGCGAGGTGATCCGGATCCTCGAGAAGATCATCGCGATCGATCCGGCAAATTCGCGCGAGCTGCGCGAAGAGGCGGGCCAGCGGCTCGCCGAGCTCGACGACGTGCCGGGCTCGATGGACCACTACGCGGCGCTGCTCGCGATCGCGCCCGAGTCGACGGTCACCGAGGAGAAGCTGCGCGGTCTCGCCGAGCGCGGCGGCCAGCACGAGCGTTATGCCGAGGGCATCGCCGCGGCGGCGCGCGCATCCAGCGATCCGTCGCGCCGGGTCGAGCTGCTCGCCGAAGCGGCGCGTACGCGTCTCGATCGCCTGAACGACACCGAAGGCTCGATCAAGCTGCTCGTCGAGGCGAGCGGCGTCAACGGCGCGGCCGAAGATGGCCAGCTCGTCGTCGCGCGGCGCCTCGCCGCCCTCTACGCGCAGACCGATCGCCCGAAGGAGCGGCTCGCGGTGCTCGAGCGCCAGGCTCACCTCGAGGGCAACGATGTCGCGCGCGCCGCGATCCTCAGCGAGGCCGCCAAGCTCGCCGAGTCGCTCGGCGATACCGACCGCGCGCTGACGCTGTGGGAGCGCCGCGTCGACAGCGATCCGAGCGACCTCAGCGCGCTCGACGCGCGCATCTCGATCCTCGAGAGCCAGCAGCGCTGGGACGACCTCGTCACCGCGCTCGAGAGCCGCGCCGCGAAGGTCACCTCGCCGACGCAGAAGCGCGCGGACCTCGTGCGCGTCGCGCTGATTCATCACCAGCAGCGCAACGATGCCGCGGCCGCGATCACGACGTGGCAGCGCGTCGTCGCCGATAACCGCGATGACGAAGAAGGCATCAGCGCGCTCGCCGACCTGCTCGCCGAAACGAACCGGTGGCGCGAGATGGCGGACCTGCTCGAGGGCGCCTCGGGCCGCGCGACCGCCCGCACGATCGGCCGCCTCGTGCGGCTTGGCGATGCACTGCGCCAGCACCTCGACGAGCCGGCGCGCGCGCTCGCCGCGTATCGCAACGCGATCGCCATCGATCCGTCGAGCCAGCCCGCGAAGGCCGGCCTGACCGGGCTCCTGGAAGTGCCGCAAACGCGCGCCGCCTCCGCCGATGCGCTCGCGCAGGCGATGCGGACGACCGGTGATGTCACCGGCGTGCTCGAGCTGTTGCCGGCGCGCCTCGCCGAGGCCCACGACGACCGCACCAAGCTCGCGCTGCTCCGCGAAGCCGCGCAGCTCCGCCTCGATCACAAGCACGACGCCGCCGGGGCGCTCGCCGACCTGTCGCGCGCATTCCCGCTCGCGCCGCGCGATCAGCTGATCGAGAACCAGCTCCAGTCGCTCGCGAAGTCGACCGGTGACTTCACCACGCTCGGCATCGCGTACCTCGAAGCGATCGGCGCGTTGTCGGGCGATGCGCGCGAGGCAGCGCGCCTGCGCATGGCGTACGCCGATCTCGCCGCCGATCGCCTCGGCGATCCGCAGGCCGCCGCCGGCGCGTACGCGCAGGTCGCCGAGACCGAGCCCGGTAATCGCCGCGCCGTCGCGGCATTCGCGGCGCTCGGCACGACGCTCGGCCAGTGGGACGAGGTCGCGGCCGCGATCGTGCGCTTCGCCGAGGTTCGCGAGGCGTTCGACGACGAATTGCTCGGCACGCTCGAGATGGCGGCCAAGCGCACCGGCGCCTGGGATCAGGTCGCGCACGGCCTGACGATCGCGCTCGAGAAGTTCAAGCTGCCGTCGGCGGTCGCCGCGCTGTTCCATCAGCGCCTCGCCGCGATCCATCGCGATCACCGCGCGGACCGCACCGGCGCGATCACCTCGCTGCGCCGCGCCCTCGAGCTCGGCGGCGAGCGTCAGGCGTGGCTTGCCGATCTCGTCACGCTGGAGCGCGAGCAGGGCGCGTCGCCGACGCTGCTCGAAGCGCTGCGCCGCCTCGCCGATGCCGATGGCCGTGACCTCGATGCGCTCGTCGGAGCGGCCGATGTCGCGAGCAAGCTCGGCGAGCGCGAGCAGGCGCTGCAGATTTTGTCGGCCGTGCTCGGCCGCGCGACCGCCGCGTGGCGCGGCACCGCATCGATCAAGAGCGCGCGCTCGGTCGATGCCGTCGCGAAGTGGGCGATCGACGGTTTGGTCGATCTCTATCGCACCGGTGGTCGCGCTCGCGCCGCCGTCGACACGCTGACCGAGGCCGCGCGCCTGCCGTTCGATCAGCAGACGCGCCGTGACATGCGCCTGCGCGCCGCGCAGCTCGCGACCGTCGAGCTCGGTGACAACGGCGCCGCGATCGACATGTACCGCGGCGTCCTCGCCGCCACCCCGAACGACCTCGAAGTGATCGAGCGCCTCGCGCACCTGCTCGGCGTGGAAGACCGCGTCCCCGAGCTGCTGACGCTGCGCCAGATCCAGCTTGGCCTCGAGACCGATACCGACAAGAAGCTCGAGCTGCGTCTCGAGCTCGCGCGGCTCGTCGGTATCGTCGAGGAGCGTGGCGGCCGCCTCGATGCGCTGCGCGCGAACCTCGAGGACCGCCCCGGTCACGAGCAATCGATCGAAGCCGTCGCGCACCTGCTGTCGCAGAAGGGCGCACATCGCCAGCTCGCCGACCTGCTCGAAGGTCAGGCGCAGCGCCTCGAGGTTGCCGGCGAGACCGGCCGCGCCGCGAAGCTGTGGGCGCGCTTTGCCGGCGTCGCCGAGAAGGACACCAAGGAGATCGATCGCGCGATCGGCGGCCACCGCCGCGTCGTCGCGCTGTCACCGACGAGCGACTCGCTGCGCGCCCTCGCCCGCCTCAACCTCGAGCGCGGTCAGTCGGCGCAGGCCGTGCCGTGGCTCGAGAGCCTGCTCGGCACCGTGCCCGCGAGCGAGCGCATGCTCGTCGTCCAGCAGCTCGCGAAGGCGCACCTCGCCGCGAACCAGCCCGACCGCGCGATCGCCGCGATCGAGGTCAACCTCGACGAGCGCGCGCCCGCCCTCGAGCTGCGCACGCTGCTCGCCGATCTCTATCGCAAGGCCGATCTGTGGGAGCCGCTCGCGCGCCACCTGACGCGCAGCCTCCCGCTGATCCGCGAGGACGAGAAGCTCGCGCGCGACTTCGCACGCGAAGCCGTCCAGCTCTACCTGACGAAGCTCGGCTCGCCGGCCGCCGCGATCCCCGCGCTGGAGACCGCGCTCGCGATCGATCCGACCGACAAGGAGCTGCGGACCGCGCTCGCGATCGGCCAGCGCGTCGCCGGCAAGCTGCCCGAGGCACGCGCGCTGCTCAACGAGCTGATCAATGACTTCGGCCGCCGCCGCTCGCCCGAGCGCGCCGCGCTGCACGTCGAGCTCGCTCGCGTCGCGCAGGCCGAAGGCAAGATCGACGAAGCGATGACGGAGATGGAGGCGGCCAGCAAGATGGACGTCTCCAACGCGGCGATCCAGAAGGAGCTCGCCGAGATGGCGCGCACCGCCGGTCAGCTCGACAAGGCGGAGCGCACGTATCGCGCGCTGCTCCTCGTCGTGCGCCGCACGCCGCCGGGTGACGATGAAGCGGCGGTCGGTCCCTCCGAGGTGCTGTTCGAGCTGCATCAGCTCGCGGCATCGCGCGGCGAGGCCGACCAGGCGAAGGAGCTGCTCGAGTCGGCGATGGAAGCGGCGATCCAGAGCGACGCCGAGGTCCACCGCATGCGCCGCAGCCTGCTCGCGCACAACGAAGGCGAGCGCCTGCTCGAGGTGCTCGACAAGCGTCTCGCGACGAACCCCGAGCCCGCGTCGCAGGCGCGTCTGCTCGCCGACATGGGCGACGCGCTCGACCACCTCGGCCGCGGCAACGAGGCCCTCGACTCGATGATCAAGGCGTTCTCGGCGATGCCGTCGCGCGTCGATCTGTACGAGAAGGCCCGCGACATCGCGAAGCGCACGAACGCGACGAAGAAGTACGTCGACTCCGTCGAGCAGGTCGTCGACCGGCTGCGCCGCAAGGACGATCCGCCGCTGATCGCGCACCTGCTGATGAAGGCCGGCGAGGCCCTCGAGCAGGAAGGCGGCGACCTCAAGGGCGCGGCAAATCTGTATCGCCGCGTCGAGATCCTCGGCGAGCGGCTCGCGGAGGCGTTCTACGCGCAGGCGCGCGTCGCGGCGGCGCTCGGCGACACCGCCGAGCAGGCCCGCACGCTCGACAAGATGTTCGAGCTCGCCGGCACCGACAGCGAGCCGACGCCGCAGCAGGTCGACGCGCTCTATCGCCTCGCCGAGATCTTCATCGGCAGCGAGACGCGTCGCAAGCAAGGCATCGAGTTGCTCGAGCGCGCGTTTGCCGCGGAACCGCGCTGGGGCCAGGCCGGCCGGCTGCTGAAGATGGCCGCCGCCGCGTCGCCCGACGACGACAAGATCCTGTCGATGTACGAGCGCGTCGCGCGCAACGGCGGCGATCAGCAGCTGCTGCTCGACTTCCTCGAGCGCCGCGCCGCCCACGCCGGGGCCACGCCGCAGCAGATCAAGGAAGCGGTCGATCTCGCCGTCGAGCTCGGCCACGACGATCGCGCAGAAGCGCTGCTCGTCCGCGCCGTCGCCGCCGCGCGCGACACCGCCGATGGCCTCGGCTCCGCGCCGTGGGCCGTGCTCGCGCTCGCCGAGCGTCGCCTCGCCGCGAACGACCTCACGCAGGCGCGCGACCTGACGTACGAAGTCGCGCCGATCGCGGAGGCGGAAGCCGTCGACGGTCTCGCGATGCGCATCGCGACCCGCGCGCTCGCCCATCGCAAGATCGATCTCGCCGCCGACGTCTACGAGTTCCTGCGCGAGCGCAGCCCGTCGGAGCGCGCCGTGTGGCAGCCGCTGCTGACGATCTATCGCGAGCTCGGCGATGGCGACCGCCTCAGCGCCGTCATCTCGTCGACGCTGCCGAACCTCGTCACCGCCGGCGAGCGCAACGCGCTGCGCATGGAGCACGCGAAGTTCCTGATCGAGAACCTCAAGCGTCATCACGACGCCCTCGACGTCCTGCGCGACGCACTCCGCGACGATCCGGACAACCTCGAGGCCGCCGAGATGTACGAGAAGACGCTGCGCGACCTCGGCGACGATGAAGGCATCGCCGAGTTCCTGTGGTCGCGCTTCGAAGACGCGCAGCGCCGCGGTCACCGCGACTCGACCGTCGACGTCGCAACGCGCCTCGGCGATCTGCTCGAGAAGACGGGCTCGCCCGATGCGATCCGCGTCTATCGCAGCGCGCTCGTCATCGCGCCCGATGATCGCGAGATCCTCCGCCGCGTCGTCGACAAGCTCGACACGCACGACAACCCGCGCGAAGGCGCGATGCTGATGGAGCGCCTGCTCGCCGTCGAGACGCCCGAGCGCGCGCCCGAGCTCGCCGGCAAGCTCGCGACGATGTGGGAGGCGGCGGGCGACTTCAAGGGCGTGCAGCGCACGCTCGAGCTCGCGCACAAGTCGGCTCCCGACGACACGCACATCCACGACCGCCTCGAGCAGTGGTATCGCGATCACGAGCAGTACGCCGAGCTCGCCGAGCTGATGACCCGCGATGCCGAGCGCATGCCGGATGACTCCGCGGTCACCCGCCTGCGCGAAGCCGCCGCCGTCTACTCCGGTCACCTCGGTCAGCCGCTCAAGGCCGCCGATGTCCTGCGCAAGGCTCGCCAGCGCGCGCCGCACGTCGCCGAGCTCGTCACCGATCAAGCCGCCGCGCTCGCCGCGGCCGGTGAGCTCGATGCCGCGCAGCGCGCCGTCGGTGAAGCGCTCGCGACCGTCCAGGGCGCCTCGCGCACGTCGCTGCTCCTGCTGCGCGCCTCGTTCCGCCAGCAGCTCGGCGACGACGCGTCCGCCGTCGGCGATCTGACCGAAGCGTACGAGCTCGACAAGGAGCGCGTCGCCGAGTCGCTCGTCAACGGCCTCGAGCGCCTGCGCGCCCGCGCCGAGCGCGACAGCGACCTGCCGACCGAACGCAACGCGACGCTCAAGCTCGCCCAGCTCCTGATCGCCCACGGTGATCTCGAGCGCGGCCGCAGCTTCCTCGTCGCCTGGATCGAGCGCGATCCGCGCGACGCCGAGCCGCTCTACAACCTGTGCGACCTCGACGAGTCGATCGAGCACTGGGACGGCGTCTCCGCCGCCGCGACGCGCCTCGCCTACGTCACCGAAGGTGAAGCCCAGGTCGCGTCTGCTCTGCGCTCCGCCGATGCCTCGGCGAAGGCCGGCCGCCCCGCCGACGCGGTGCCCGTCCTCGAGCTGGTGCACCAGCAACAGCCCGCGGTCGAGGTCATCCGCAACAAGCTGCGCGAGACGTACGAGGCCGCCGGCGAGTTCCGCCTGCTCGCGGGCATCCTGATGGCCGACGCCGACCACGGCGCCGACCCCGCCGCGCGCTACACGAACTACAAGCGCGCCGCCGAGCTGCTGCTCTACGACCTGCAGGATGCCGTCGCCGCGCAGGCGCCCGCCGCCAAGGCCCTCGAGCTCCAACCCGAGGACCACGCGGCGCTCATGCTCAACGTCGACATCCTGATCACCTCCGGTCAGCTCGAGGACGCCGGTCGCACGCTCGAAGCGGCGATCGCCGCCCAGAAGAAGCGCACGCCCGAGCTCGCGGTGCTCCAGCAGCGCATGGGCCGCGTGTGCGCGATGCTCAACGACAAGGATGGCCAGCTCAACTGGCTCAAGAAGGCGTTCGACGTCGACCGCAAGAACGCCGAGGTCGCCGCCGAGCTGGCGCAGCTCGCGACCGAGATGGGCGACTACGAGCTCGCGCTCAAGCCGCTCCGCGCGATCACGCTGATGGACAACCCAGCGCCGGTCACGCGCCCGATGGCCCTGCTCTGGGAGGCCAAGATCGAGCACGCGCGAGGCAACCGCGCGAAGGCCGAGCTGTGGGCGAAGAAGGCGCTGCGCGAGGACCCGGCATTCGCCGACGCGCAGCAGTTCCTCGACGAGCTCGGCGGCGCCTAGCCTCGCCGGCCCCTGCTCAGGCGCCGATCACGCGGAACCGGCCGCCGCTGCCGTAGCCGAAGATCTCGATGCGGCGGACGCCTTGCTGGGCCTGCGCGCCGAGATCGATGCGCAGGTTCGGCGCGGAGCGCACGTCGAGCACGCGGTTCGTCGGCAGCTTGATCTCCTGGCCGTCGTTCAGCTCGACGTGGACCTCGCGGATGTAGTCGCCGCCCGCGATCGCCTGCAGCTCGATCGCCTGCAGACGCTGGCCGCCGAGGTCGACGTTGACCGTGCTGTTCTCGTTGTAGGGCAGCATCACGCTCGACGCGAGCGGATACCACTCGCCGCGCGCGATGCCCTCGACGTACGGGTCACTGCCGTAGTTGTACGTCTGATACTCGTCGGCATCCGCGTCGACCTGGAAGCCGTAGTTGACGCGGCCCATCCAGCTCGGACGGTTCGGCTGCACCTGCACACGGCGGCCCGTCCACCCGCGGCGAGGCTGGCGGTACGTGGTGGCGGCCGGCTGCTGCTGATAGCTGCCGTAGCTGTCGTAGTTGTTGTAGCGGTGGTCGCGGATGACCGGATCAGCGGACGCCACACCCGCGAGCGCGGTCGATGCGAGAAGGACTGCAGAGAGGAGCTTGGTCTTCATGCCGGGACATATTGCGACGCGTGGGCCAGTCCCAAGCGTTTGAAATCGCACGGGTAGTTGAAGATTTCGCATGCGAAACCCGCAGCCCGTCTGCGACATCCGCAGGTATGCTCCGCGGCCATGTCTCAGGCAGTCCGCTACGAGCGCCGCGAAGCGATCGGCGTGATCACGCTGAACCGTCCCGACAACCGCAACAGCATGACGCCGGAGCTGCTCGATGCGTTCGCGGAGGCAAGCGCGCAGGCGGCCGCGGATCGCGAGATGCGCGTGCTGATCGTGACGGGCACCGGCAAGTGCTTCTCGAGCGGCGCCGACTTCAAGGCGACGCTGCAGCGAGGCGGTCAGACAGCGCCGCATGCGCGGAGCTACGCGATGTACGAACCGTTCTTATCGCTACTCGACGTCGCGGTGCCGGTGATCGGCGCGCTCAACGGGCACACGGTCGGTGGCGGCTTCGGGCTCGCACTCGTGTGCGATCTGCGCATCGGGGCGGATGATGCGAAGTACGGCGCGAACTTCGTCAAGCTCGGGCTCGCGCCCGGGATGGCGATCAGCTACCTGCTGCCGCGGCTGATCGGCATCGCGCGCGCGCACGAGCTGCTGTTCACGGGGCGGCTCGTGGACGGGCGCGAGGCGGCGGCACTCGGGATCTTGAACCGCGCGGTGCCGGCGGCGAGCGTGATGGACGAGGCGATGGCGCTCGCGAATGACATCGCGGCGGCGGCGCCGCTCGCCGTGCGTGCAACGAAGGCGGCGATCCGGCGCGGGCTCGAATTGCAGGTGCGCGAGGCGGCATATGTCGAGGCGTACGCGCAGGCGGAGACGGTCGCGAGCGACGATGCGAAGGAAGGCATCGCGGCGCTGCTCGGCAAGCGCACGCCGGTGTTCACGGGGAAGTAGGCGCGCACGTCGCCAGCTCGTTCTCGGTCGCGCCGCGCGCGGCGAACGCGATCGGGCCCCACGGCGTGTCGAGCACGAGCGAGAACCAGCCCGGGTGCGTCGGCTCGAGCGCGACCGGCGAATCTCCGACGACGAATCCGATCGCCTCGCCGTTCTCGCTCGCATAGAGACAGGTGCCTCCCGGCGCGGTCGCGTTCGTCTGCGCGGGCACGATCGGATCCGCTTCGCGCGGCCGGTGGACGCGCCCCGGCGGATCGCGACGCGAGAGATAGCCGTGGACCGCGACGTCGCCGTCTTCGTACGCGACCTCCGACCACGCGTCGTCGACCGGCGTCACCTCGTCGATGAAGTAGCCGGTCGCCATCACCGCGAGCTCGCGCGATCCCCACTGCGGCTCGCTGCGGATCACGGCGCCCGGAAAGACGGCGAGCGTCGTGCGGCCGGTCGGGATGCGGCCGAGTGGTTGCTTGCCGGCGCGCGTGCGATCGCCGAGCGCGTCGTCGGGGACCCAGCCGTTGATCTCGAGTGCTCCCGAGTAGCGGATCTTCGTCCAGGTTTTTTGATGCGCGATCCGGCGCACGAGCGCGGTCGCTCGCACGCGCGCTTCGATCGGCTCGACGCTGATCGGCGTGAAGCCGCCGCCCGGTCGCTCCGCCACGCGCTGATCGCGGAGCACGATCGCGAGGAGCCGCGCGCGCTGCGTCCAGAGTGCGAAGCGCGCGTGATCGAGGCGCACGCCGACGCGGACGTCGTTGCCGCGCTCGTCGAGCGGTACGACCTCGAGCGGGTCCGCACCATCGGGCGCTTGCACCGGTGCGCCGCCGAGCTCGAGCTGCGCGGCACCGGGGATGATCCACGCGACATCGCGCGTGCCGTCGGCGAGTGCGGCGAGCACGTCGATCGGCTCGCGCGCGGGCTCGTGATGTGTCGCCGCCGGCGCGCGCGACACCGTCGGTGGCGCGGTCGTCACAGACCCTCCGCACGCGGCCAGCAGGCAGAGGCCGGCACGACCCATCTCCATCACGCTGACACACCGCCGCCACCGTTATCCACCTCCCGCGTAACGCCCTACGCAGCGAACCAGGTTCTGCCACCCGGGGCCCGCCTGATTACCGGGGGTTGCGACGCGGTGCGTCTCGCCCGGCTCTTGCACAAAGGAAAAGGCAATGGAAATCGGTGTCATCACCAACCCGAACAGCCGAAAGAATCGGAACCGTCCTGACCGGGCGGAACGGTTGCAGCGGATCGTCGGGAAGATGGGTGAAGTCCACGAGACCCATACCCTCGAATCGATCAAGCCGGTGCTCCGCGAGTTCTTGCGGAAGCGCGCGCGCTACTGGGTCGCCGACGGCGGCGACGGCGCGCTCCACTGGATGCTCCGCATGGGCATGGAAGTGCTCCAGGAGGACGAGTTCGCGGGTCAGAGCGTGACGCTGCCGATGACGCTGCCGACCAAGGGCGGCACGATCGACTTCGTCGCGAACAACGTCGGCATCGAAGGCAACGCCGAGGGCATCCTCGCGACGCTGCGCAAGCACCTCGAGCACGGCGCGACGATCGAGGAGACGGAAGTCGACTCGATGTGCATCGACGGCATCCAGATCATGGACGGCGTCGAGGTTCCGTTCCGCACCTACGGCTTCGCGAGCGCGGCCGGCGGCGTCGGTCAACGCTTCTACGCGAAGTACTACGCGGACCGCGATCCGAACCCGCGCACGATCGTGAAGGTCGTCGCGAACACGGTGATGTCGGCGCCGATCGCGATGACGCCGCTCAGCAAGCTCCCGCTCGGCCAGCTGTCGACGTACGCGAAGGAAGTGTTCGCGCCGACGAAGTGCAAGGTCACGCTCGACGGCATGGTCCTGCCGGGCACCGAGTTCACCGGCGTGCATGTCGCGTCGATGTCGATCAACCTCGGCAACGTGCTGCGGTTCTTCGGCAAGGCCGATCAGCCGGGCCTGATGAACGCGATCGTCGGCACGCCGACGGCGTGGGGCATCATCCGCAACCTGCCGCGCATGCTCGGCGGCCAGGAGATGAAGGGCCGCGACGTCCTCGATCGCCCGTGCCGCGAGATGGTGATGGAGGCGCACAAGGGTGGCGAGCTCCTCGAGCCGATCATCGACGGCGAGTACTACCGCAACGTGAAGAAGATGACGTTCCGCGTCGGTCCGCGCGTGCGCATCCCGAAGGTCGTCGCGCCGAAGGCGTCGTAGCTGCACGCCACGCAGCGCTCGCAGCGAGGCTAGCTCCGGCTAGCCTTTCTTGCGATTGCAGCTGACGGCCGCCGGCCCCGCGCCGGTGGTCTTGCACGCCTTCTCCGAGCCGCACGCCTTCGTGCACGCGGCTTTCTGCGTCTTGAAGCAGCGCCGCCCGACGACGTAGAAGCAGTCCTTGCGGTCGCCGGCGTAGTCCCAGGCGGTCGACTTGGCGCGCGGCGCGTCGAGCTCGCCCTTCTCCTTCGCCTCGCGCAGCTGCTTTTCCTTCGCGGTCTGCGGCTCGTTGGGGTCGGTCGTCATGCTGCTCGACGCGCAGGAGGCGAGCACGACGAGGGCCAGAGCGCGCAGCGACATGGAGACAGATCATGCCATAGTCAGGGCGTGCCCGACGACGACCGCGCGGTCCTCGACAAGCTGGCGGCGCTCGAAGCGGAGGTGAAAGCCGACGCCGATGCGCAGCGCGCCCGCAAGGACGCCGCGCTCGCGAAGGTCAAGGCGCAGCGCGCCGCCGAGCAGGCCGAGCGCGACGAGGTGCGCAAGGGCCAGGCGCTCGTCGTTCAGAAGCAGGCGCGCCCGCGGCCGAAGCTCGATGATCTCGGCGGCACGCTCGAGCTCGCGACGAAGGCGAACCAGGTCAAGGCGGAGCTCGCGCGCAAGCCGGGCAAGGGCGAGAAGAACTGGATGACGAGCGGGGCCGCAAGTGCACTGCTCGGTCCGATCGGCTGGCTCTATGCGGGCTCGCTGCGCGAGGCGGTGCCAGCCGCGGTCGGCTGGGTGCTGCTGTTGACGATCGCGGCGAAGATCCTGCCGTCGATCTTGCTGTTCCCTCCGCTGATCGTGGCGCTCGGATTGTCGGGCATCGCCGGCGTCGTCTACGCGGTGCAGTACAATCGCAAGGGCGGGCGACAGCGCCTGTTCACCGACGGAAAAAAACAGCTCCCACCTGGTGAGTGAACACACACACGGGTGAGAGATGCGTAAGGGTCGGTTCACCTCCCGCGATAGCGATACGCTCATGACAGTGAAGCTCCGCCACGTCTTCGCCGGTTCCATCCTGCTCGCGTCCAATGTCGCGGCCGCGGATCGCATCAAAGTAGCCGTGGTCCCCGGAATCGCCGTCAACCTCGATGCCGCGCGCGTCGATGCGCTGAGCCAGGACCTCGCGGAAGGCCTCGCGGCCGATCTCGATGTCGATGCGGTCGGTGGGCTCGAGGTGCGCCGCCAGCTTCCGCCCGACGGGCTGCCGCCCGACTGCGCGACGAACGCCGCGTGCACGAAGGACGTCGCGAAGCGGACCGGCGCGCAGCAGCTGCTGTTCGTCGTGATGGTCGATAGCGGCGCGGGCGGAGCGGTGCAGGTCGATACGACGTGGGTCGAGCCGGCAACCGGCAAGAGCGCGTCGCGGCCGCCGATCGATCTGACGTCGACGATCGATGCCGACGCGAAGGCGAAGTTCGAGGCCGCGGCGACCCGCCTCTTGCCCGACGCGCCGGTGAAGAAGAAGCCGGTCAGCGGCGGCTCGACGAACGTGATCGTGCAGTCCGCGATGGTCGGTGGCGAGCCGAAGCACCTGACGACGCCAGCCTACGTGACCGGCGGCGTTGCGATCGTCGGGCTCGGTCTCGGCGCCGTGATGGGCCTGCAGGCGCGCTCGAAGTACAACGACTGCCAGGATCACGCCGGGACGTGCACCGCATCGCAGAAGGACACGATCCGCACCGATGATCACCTCGCGGATCTCGGCTGGGGGCTCGGCGCGGCCGGCGCGATCGCGACGATCGTCCTGTACGCGACGAGCGGCACCGAGCCGCACCTCGAGGTCTCCCCGACGACGAATGGCGGCGCCACCGTCACCTACTTCGGGAGCTTTTGATGGGCGGTCGCCTCGACGAGGACGACGATGCCGATCGCGATGACTCGCTGATCGGCCAGACCCTCGCGAGCCGCTACCTGATCGAGTCGCGCATCGGCGAAGGCGCGATGGGCGCCGTGTACAAGGCGAAGCACGTCAAGGTCGGCCGCCCGTTCGCGGTCAAGGCGCTGCACATGCGCCTGCTCGAGGATCGCAAGACGCTGCAGCGGTTCGAGCGCGAGGCGGAGCTCGCGGGGCGGTTGCGCCATCCCAACGTGATCGGCGTCGTCGACGTCGGTGAGCTGCCGAGCGGCTCGCGCTACATGGTGATGGACTTCGCCGAGGGCGAGGACCTCGCGGGCCTGCTCGCCGAGGCGCCGATGCCGCGCGAGCGCATCATCCACCTCACGCGGCAGTTGCTCGAGGGCCTCTACCACGCGCACGAGCAGGGCCTGATCCATCGCGACTTCAAGCCGGAGAACGTGATCGTCGAGCGCGACTCGCACGGCGCCGAGGTCCCGCGCATCGTCGACTTCGGCATCGCGATCCTGCGCGAGGGCGGCGAGTCGGCGAACTCCGAGGGCCGCCTCACCACGAACGGCCTCGTGCTCGGCACGCCGCACTACATGGCGCCGGAGCAGGCCGTCGCAGATCCGGTCGATCACCGG
>JAFAOG010000068.1 GCA_019237945.1 Deltaproteobacteria bacterium
CTGTACGACTACCACCTGCCCGACATGAACCAGATCGCCGAGATCTCGCACGCGTTCTACGACAACAACCTCCGCGGCGGCGAAGGCCACATGGAGGTCGGCAAGCTGATCCAGAACGTCGCGTACTCGAAGGTCAACATGACCCTCTCGGTCAAGCCGTTCGGCTGCATGCCGTCGTCGTCGGTCTCCGACGGCATCCAGTCGTTCATCACCGAGCTCTATCCGCAGGGCATCTTCCTGCCGATCGAGACCAACGGTGACGGCGCGGTCAACGTCTACAGCCGCGTGCAGATGCAGCTGTTCAAGGCGAAGCAGCTCGCGCAGCGCGAGGTCGACCAGGCGCTCGCCGACGTCGGCATGACGATGGACGAGGTGCGCGCGTACCTCAAGAAGCACCCGTCGCTCGCGAGCGCGTTCCACCGCGCGCCACACAAGGCCGGCTGCACGACCGCCGACCTCGTCTACGAAGTGGGCGCTCGCAAGAACCGCCTGAGCTACCTCAAGAACAAGATCGTCGGCGCGGTCACCGGCAAGGCGGCCAAGGAGCACGACGACGCGCACGAGAAGCTGCTCGCGATCGCGAAGAAGGCGGCCGCGAAGACGATGCGCAAGAAGTCGGTCGTCACCGTGGCGCCCGAGGTCGATCCCGAGGAGACGGGTCGCCCGGCGGTGCCGGCGGGTCGCAAGTCGCTCCGCGTCGTGAACTAACCGGTTCTCTAGCTTTCGCTTAGTTACGGCCCGCATGTCGGGCCGTTCGCTTTTTCGGTTGCGGCACAAATGCCACGATAAACGTGGCTTCAGTACCTCACGACCGCTCCAAACCGGACGCGTTGGCCGACGTTATCAATATAGATAGTGAGCGTCATTACTGGTTTCTGTGATGGTATAAGGGGTGCCTCATGCGCGGCCCCGTGGGAACGCCGGGCAGGTACATCGTCGGCGAGCGCCTCGAAGCGCACGGCGTCGCAGAGGTATTTCGCGCCGAGCCGGTCGAGGGCGAGCTCGACGCGCCGATCGTGCTCAAGCGCTTGCCCGACGCGCTCGCGGGCGAGCCGGACTTCGTCACGACGTTCGTCGATGACGCGCGCGTCGCGATGCGCCTCGATCACGCGCAGATCGTCAAGGTCCACGACTTCGTCGCGAGCGAGCAGGGCGTCTACCTCGTCATGGACCTG
Source organism: Deltaproteobacteria bacterium (assembly GCA_019237945.1). Classification (GTDB taxonomy): domain Bacteria; phylum Myxococcota_A; class Polyangia; order Haliangiales; family Haliangiaceae; genus JABFXX01. The sequence continues at coordinate 1,176 of JAFAOG010000068.1, forward strand.
GTCGACGGTTCCGACCTCCACGCGATCCTCGCGTTCCACGCCAAGCAGCGCCGCACGCTGCCCGCCGAGCTCGCCGCGCACATCGCCGTGCAGGCACTGGCAGGCCTCGACTACGCGCATCGCGCGAGCGGTCCGCGCGGCGAGCCGCTCCACGCCGTTCACGGTGGCATCGCGCCCTCCGCGATCGTCGTCACGCGCCAGGGCCAGGTGAAGCTGACCGACTTCGGCATCGGCCGCGTGTCGTCGCGCGCGCGCGGCGACGACGCCCGTCGCTGGCTGCGCTACCTGTCGCCCGAGCAGGTCCGCGGCGAGCCGATCGACGGCCGCAGCGATGTGTGGTCGCTCGGCGTCGTGCTCGCCGAGATGGCGATGGGCACGCGCCTGTTCGACGCGCCCGACGACGTCCAGCTCCTCCTGATGGTCCGCCGTGGCGATCTCGTCCGCCTCGACGAGCACGGCGCCGAGATCCCGCGCGCGCTCGAGGCGATCATCCGCAAGGCGCTCGCGGTCGACCTCGAGCAGCGCTTTGCATCGGCGCGCGCATTCGGCGACGCGCTCATGGGCTTTCTCGCGGCCACGCGCCGCCGCGCCGGCACCTCGCTTGCCGATCAACGCCGTCAGCTCGACAGCGAGCTCGTCACGATCGCCGCGATCCCCCGCGAGCGCGCGACCAGCTCGCCGCCCGCACCGTCGACCGTCGGTCGCATCCAGCTCGCCAAGGCCTCGCCGCCCGCCGGCGTGCGCGCGATCTCCGACGACGATCCACCCGCGCCCCGCGCATTCCCGCGCGCCCCGACCTCGCCACCGCAAGGCGCGCTGACGCCCGGCCGCGTCGTCGACCTGCTCTGCGGCATCGCGCGAGACAACCGCACCTGCGCGCTGGTCCTCGAGAGCGGCACGCACTTCAAGCACGCCTGGTTCCACGACGGCAACCCGGTCTTCGTCGCGTCCAACGTCCCCGAGGATCGCTTCGGCGAGTTCCTCGTGCGCCGCGCCGTCCTCACGCGCGACCAGCTCGACCACGTCCTTGCTGTCCTCGATCGCTACCAGGGTCGCATGGGCCAGGCGCTCGTCTCGCTGGGCCTGATCGGCCCCGTCGACGCGATCCGCCTCCTCGCATCGCAGGTCACGGCCAAGCTCGTCAGCGCGTGCTCGTGGCAAGACGGCACGTACGAGCTCCGCGACGGCGAGACGAACCCATACCCGGCGCTCACGCTCGAGCTCGACACGCACGCGATCGTCGGCAAGTCACTCTCCGCCCTCCCGGTCGACCGCCTGACCACCTGGTCCGCCCGCATCGCCGACAGCCCACCGGAGCTCGACCTCGCGCAGCTCCGCGCGTTCGCCTTCGACGCCACCGCGCTCGATCGCCTCGCCGACGTCGCGGCCGGAGCCACCCTCCACACGATCCAGGACCGCATGAGCTCGCCGCTCGAGCGCCTGCACTTCACCGCGATCGCGTACGTGCTCTGGCGCTGCGGAATCCTCCGCTTCGCCTGATCACTTCGGCGGCGTCAGCTTCAACCCCTTCTGCGCGACGTTGTTCGCCTGACACCACAGCGCGAGCTGGTGGTTCAGCTGCTTGCCGAGCCCTTTGGGGAACCCGTACGTCGTGCCGTCGTACCAGAGCCCGCGCAGCCACATCGTCTCCTTGATGTGTTTGATCTTCGACGGCTCGATGATCATGCTGCCTTCCTTCTGCGCGACCGCCTGTTGCAGCATCGCCTCGTCGATCACGGGCGCGGCCTGCCCGGGCGTAGGCGCCGACATCGCCATGATCGCGCCACCGATCAACCCGCCGAGCCCCTGACCGATCGCGACGCCGAGCCCGCCCTTGTTGCTCTCGCACAGGAAGTACAGCCGCGTGGGCGCGATGAACAGCTGCCCGGTCAGCCGCGTGATCCGCCGCTGCATGATGAGCGGGTAGGGCGTCAGTGCCGGCCCGTGCGCCTGCGGCCAGGCCGGCTGCGGCGGCTGGTGCTGCTGCCACTGCGGCTGCTGTTGCGGTTGCTGTTGCCACTGCGGTTGCTGAGGCGGTTGCTGCTGCCACTGCGGCTGCTGTTGCTGAGGCGGTTGCTGCTGCCACTGCGGCTGCGGTTGCTGCCATCCTTGCTGCTGCGGTTGCTGCCACGCCTGCTGCGGCGGCTGCTGCTGCCCCTGTTGCCCGGGCTGCTGCCATCCCGGCTGCTGCTGCCATCCCGGTTGATGCTGCCATCCACCCGCCGCCTGCTGCGGCTTTCCGCACGCACCGCAGAATCCGCTTCCCGGCTGGAGCGCCGCCCCACAGTGGCCACACGTCATGCATCGGTTGTCTCACGTCCCGCCGTCGCTGGTGGTATGACGCGCGCATGAGTCTCCTCGATCGCGTCCGCGCCCGTGCCTTTGCCGCCATCGAGCGCGCACCGACGCGCGTCCGCGACCTCGCGCAGAAGGCGAACGATGCGCTTGGCCGCCCGCTCGCCGATGAAGACGAGCTTGCCGAGCGCCGCGCGTTCGCGACCGGCCGCGGCAACGCGACGATCGTCGCGCAACCGACGCCCGCCAAGCGCGAGCAGGCGCCCGTCCTCGTCTAC
>JAFAOG010000163.1 GCA_019237945.1 Deltaproteobacteria bacterium
CATCTCAAGACGTTGTCAAAACAGTTCGCGGAGGATGAGGCGCCGCCGCCGATCAACATCTCGCACCCGCCTCCGGTGACCGCGACGCGGATCTCTCACGGTCACGAGCTGTATGACACCGCGGGCTGCGCGAGCTGCCACGGCTACGACGGACGTGGAAACGGTCCGGCCGCTCAAGCGTTGACGTACAAGTCCGGTGTACCCGCGCATCCGCGGGACCTGCGCGTCGGACGATTCCACCGCGGCACCGAGCTCGGCGACATCTACTTGACCCTCGACGCCGGTCTCGACGGCACACCGATGGCGTCCTTCGCGACGGTGATGTCGCCCGATGATCTGTGGGACGTCGCGATGTACGTGCACTCGCGCGTGCCGCACGTCGCCGACGTGGGCGGCATCCGGTGTCCGCACATTCCGCAAGAGGTTCGATGCGTCGAGCTGCCTGAGGGCCTCGACTGCCCCGATCCGACACTCAACGCCGACGAGCTTGTCGGCGTGCGTATGCAGATGCGCTCGCTCCATCCGAACCACTGAGGTCCTCCATGCGTCGACTCGCTTCCATTGTTGTGCTCCTCGCGATCACCGGCGTCGCCGTTCGCGCCCACGCCGTGCCTGCGTTCGCGCGCAAGTACAAGACCAGCTGCGTCACGTGCCACACGATCTTTCCCAAGCTCACCCCGTTCGGCGAACAGTTCCGCCGCAACGGCTATCGCTTTCCTGGCGTCGACAGCGACTCGGTCAAGGCCGAGCCGATCGAGCTCGGAACCGACGAGCAGAAGAAGCAGTTTTCGGACGCCGTGTGGCCTGGCACGCTGTCGCCGTTTCCGGCGTTCGCCTGGGGCTTCAATGGGCAGGCAGTCTTCCATCCTGACAAACACTCGGGCGGTGGGGCTGCCGACAACGGCGCCGTCGCCAACTTCGACACGCTGATCGAGGAAGGGCACCTGTGGGCCGCCGGCAGCTTCGACGATTCGATCACCTACTACAGCGAGCTGACGGCCTCGCGCACCGGCGGCGTCGACTTCGAAACAGCCGCGGTGTTCTTTAACGACCTCGCGGGGCCTGCGCACGCCGTGAACCTGTGGGTCGGCCGACGTGTCGGCACGTTCACGAGCTTCCAGAACCACGGCAGCTACTTCGCCGACGCGATGCTGACGCAGGTTCCGGTCACCGGGCTCTACGGCGCGACGAGTGATCCGTTCCTGTTCAACGACAATCACAACGGCCTCGAGGTCAACGGCATCGTCGCCAGCTTCTTCAACTACTCGGTGGGCGTCGCGGCCGGCACGAATCTCGATACGCGCAACAGCGCGAACGTCTATGCACATGCCGGATACAAGATCGGCGGCGCGACACTCGACGGCGAGGAGACCGGCGGCGTACCGCAGGATCTCGAGCACGAGCAGTCGATCACGCTCGACGCATTCGCCTATCGCTCGATCTCGCGGTTCAACGATTCGTCGATGACACCCGTGCTCACGAAGAACACGTCGCTGACGCTCGGCGGTGCGATTCGCGCGCAACATGCCGAGCTCGAGCTCGACGTCGGCGCGTTCTACCAAACCGATGACCACGTCACGTCGACGGCGCCGAGCACGACGACGCTCTCGCAGTGGAACGAGCTTTCGTACCTCGTCTACCCGTGGCTCGCCGTGGGTGGACGCGTCGAGTACCTGCGCGTGGCACGCGATGGCGGCACCGTAGTCTCTGATCTGCGCATCGTTCCGGGCGCGGCGGCGCTGATCCGGCCCAACCTCAAGCTCGTGTTGACCGGCACGCTCGAGCAAGCGAGCGGCATGCCCGACGCTGGCTGGGCTGCGGCCGGACTCGCCGCGGCGCCCGCCGATGCGGCGAGCAAAGTCGGCATCGAGATCGAACAAGTCCAGGTCCTCATGTGGACAGCGTTTTGAAAGGAATCATCATGCGTAACCTCATCCTCATCACTGTCGCCGCGCTCTCGAGCACGGCCTACGCCGACGGCAAGATTACCGGCACCGTCGATGCTAAGCCGTCCAAGTTCCTCAAGGACACCATCGTCTACATCAAGAGCGTGCCGAACACGAAGCTCACCGCAAAGACGATCAATATCGATCAGAAGGGCATGGAGTTCGCGCCGCGCATCGCGTTGCTGGCGGTCGGAGACTCGGTGAAGTTCGAGAACCACGACAAGGTCGACCACAACGTGATGTCGACCGATGGCGGCTATGACCTCGGAACATGGGGCGGCGGCCAAGAAAAGCAGCACGCGTTCAAAGTTGAAGGCGTGTTCGCGCAGGTCTGCAAGCTTCACCCCGAGATGCTCGCGTACGTGTTCGTCGGCCAGAACCGATTCGCGTCGACCGTCGACGATAAGGGCAGCTTCACGATCGATGGCGTACCGGCGGGAACATACGAGCTCGCGATCTGGAATCCGAAGCTGAAGGCGTCGTCCCAGAAGGTGACCGTCGCAGATGGCACTGCGACGGCGAAGTTCTCGCTCACGCGATGAGATCTCTACTTGCCGAACAGATACGCGAGTAGGCCGAATGCGAGCAAGCGCACAGGGCCATCGCCGGCTGCGATCTCGAATGACAGCGCCGTTCGCCAGCGGTGATACAGCGGGCGGCTCCCCGAGATCCGGCCGAGCCCGGACCACGCCGATTCGCCAGCGGCGTAGACGCGATCGAAAGACCCGCTGACTCCGAGCGACCACTCACCCAGCGGGCGATTGAGACTGCCACGCACACCGTATTGGTCGACGAGTCTGCCGGCGACCAGGAACGGTGCGGCGGTGACCAACCACACGTGGCTAGCGTCGTGCCACGCACCAGTGACGTCGGCGTAGGTCGATGTGAATCCGTCGCCCGTCGATACACGTGTGCTCGCGCCGATGTCGAACGCCGTGCGAAGCTCGTAGCTCGCTTCGGCCTCGGCGAACGACCGCGGTCCGAGGAGCAGGTCCGGCTCCTCTGCGGCGAGCGCGCGATCCCAGAACGGACGGTCGTAGCCAAGCTGCAGCGATGCAGTGATCCGTCCTCGCCGCGATCGCGCGAACGCGAGCAGCCGCGACAATCGCGCGCCTTTCCCGTTCGCGTCCGATGCGAGATCGAGCGTGGATTCGGCGTGGAGGAGATCGCGCGGCGTCGACAGCGATGCAGACACCGCGGCGAGCGCGCGGTCGAGGTGCCCGGAATACTCGTCGATGGCGAGACCGGCGTCGGCCCGTGCGCGTGTGCCGGTCGGTGTCACCAGCTGCCAGCCCAGATCCGCGCCAGCACGAGGCGCGGCGGACAGCCCGAGGTCGGAGCCAGGCCGGAGGCCTGCGAACACCGTCACATCGAATCGTCGATCGATCGAGAGGCCGAGCTTTCCGCCGTCGATGGTGCCGAGCTCGCCGATCGGCGCAGCCGGTTGTCGCCCGAGCGCTGTCGCGTACCGCGCACCTGACGGCGCATACGCGATGCGCATCAGATAGACGTCGAAGCGCGCTTGCGCATGCTGCAGCGGAGAGGTGAACAGCTCGGGTGTCGCGGCGATGTGCGCGTCGATCAGGTGATCGTAACGCCACGCACCGCTCTCGATCGCGAGCTGCGACGAGAGTGAGAGGTCCTGCGAGCTCGTCGAGCCTGCACTCGTGTCGGCCGCGAGGAACGCCGACAGTGCGAGCTCGCCCGATACGACCGTTTCGGCCGTCTCGGCTGCACTCACGGGTTGCTCGCGCGACGCGATCTTCTGCACGTCGCCGAGCACGGCGGGCGGCTCGCTCCACGGTGGCATTGCGATCGGTGCGGGTCGCGGTGCGACGGTAGCGGGCGGCATCAGTCCATTGGGCAGAGCGAGCATGCTGCCGACCGCAGGCCGAGGGCCGTCGACCTCGAGCTGGGCGTCGTGCGAGGCGACGGCGGCGACACGCACGCCGAGCGCACGACCGTCCACCGTTGCCTGCCAGCTCGTTCCAACGGCCAGGCCGTCGCTCGTCCCCGCGTCGATGTAAATCGTCGATGGCGTCACGGCCGTGACGTGTACGTCGCGTGCATCAGCGACGGCACTCGCCGTCACGATCGCCGCTGCGACGACGCGCTTCATTGCCGCTGACCTCCGCCGTGACATCCGTCCGCGAGGCACGTCGATGGGCCGTACTTGTAGCTGCCGTTGCCCAGGTGACGCGGGTCCGTCAGGCCCTTGTCGTGCCAGTGGCACGTCGTGCATTCGATCGGCTGCGGAGCGGCCGCGCTCGTCAGCGTCTGGCCACCGGGCAACGCGACGTGACAGTCGCGACAGTCGAAGCCCGCGTGGGATCCCTTCGAGATCAGAAAGACGTCGTGGTGCTTCGGATCGGTCATCGGATCGACCGCCGGGCACCAGCCGGCGAGGGTCACGTTCGGATCCGGACTCGGCGCGGGCGCGGTCGCGCCGTGGCACGTGTAGCAATTCGTCGTGTAGCCGAGCGCCGGGTCGTGGACCGGCTTCTTCACGCATGCCGATACCGACTGCGGCGCAGTCTCGTACTCGGTCTGATGGCAGCCGTAGCAGGCGAGGCGGTCAGTTGCCGGCGTTTGCTGCGGTGTGGTCGTACATCCGGCGATGACGAACGTGATGACAAGCCAGCGCATCAGCCTCCTCCATGCGCGCCGCCGTAGTGGCAGCCCGATCGTGCACAGTTGAGATCGCCGCCCTGATGTCCTCGTCCCGGTCGCGGATCCTGCGTCGAGTTGTGACAACCGCTGCCGAGGCACGTGTATAGGTTCGGCATGTTCGGCGTCGTGTGACAGCTCATGCACGTCGAGCCGTGATGGTCCGTCGGGAACTGCGGGTGCGTGAACGCGACGCGAGGCCACATCGTCGTGTCGTGGCAGTCTCCGCAAACCAATCCATAGGTGTCGTGGCCGGGAACCTTGCCGTTAGCCGTTGTCTCGTCGGTCGCGTGGCAACCGATGCACTGCGTGGGCGCGGCGTTATATTGGTCGTTCGGCTTGTGACACTGCTGGCATGGCGTCGCCTTGTGCTTGCCGGTGAGCGGATAGAACTTGTCGTGATCGATGTGCGCCGGCCGCCATCCGAGAACCGAGTGACAGTTCTCGCAGACGAGAAACCCGTTGTCCTTGGTGTGATCGGGATGCGGACGACGATCGATGATCGTGTGGAAGTGGCAGGAGCGACACGATGGATCGAGCCCGCGATACGTTCCTGCCTGCGCGTCCTTGTGACAGCTCGAGCATGCCTGCACCGCGTGCGCTCCGACGAGAGGCAACCGCGTCCGCTGGTGATCGACGAGCAGCTGATCCTGCTTCCAGCTCGCTTGGGAGTGGCATGACTCGCATCGATCGCCGAGCCGTCCGCCGTGCCGGTCCTGATGACAACCGCTGCACGCGATGAGCTCGGGTAGCTTGCGACGTGCCGGCTGATGGCAGGTTCCGCAGGCGGTGTGTGCGTGGCCGCCAACGAGTGGCGCACCGGTCGTCGTGTGATCGAACGTCGGCGCGGAACCGATCGTGCGCCAGCTCGCCGCGTCGTGGCACGTCTCGCACGCGCGTGTGGCCGCTGCGAGCCGCCGAGGCTGATCGAGGCCCGACTTCGGGTCGCCATGCTGCGACCGGTGGCATGCGATGCAGTCGTGCGACGCGGGTCCAAGCTTGTAGACCTCGCTCTCGACCGAGTGGGCCGCGGTCACATGGACCGTGACCTTCGGATGGCAGCTCGCGCACTGCGCAGTGGCGTGTCGTCCGCTCAGCGCGAATGTCTTCGCGTGGTCGAAGCCCGGTGTGGGCTTCCACTCGGCGCCCGCGTGGCAGGTGTTGCACGCGCGGCCCGCGAACTGTCCCGCGTGGCGATCGTCGTGGCAGCTGCCGCAGTCGGACGAGAGTCCGACAAACTGCTTCGCGTGACAGCGACCGCACGCGACGTCGTGCTTGCCGGTGAGTGCGAGTCCGGCCTTCGCGTGTGCTTCCTTGGTGAACGTCGACGGCGACCACGCCTTGGTGTCGTGGCACGACGCGCACGTGCCCTTGCTCGCGAACTGCCCTGCGTGTGGATCCGCGTGACACGTCTCGCACGCGGGGTTGCCGACGTTGAATCCCGGCGGCTTCGGCGGACCCGGATGGCACTTCGCGCAGGGCGTTGCGCGGTGCGCACCATCGAGCGCGAACCGCGTTTTCGCGTGGTCGGCGACCTCGAAGATCCCCGGTTTCCAGCCATCGACGTTGTGACAGCCTTCGCACGGTTTGGATGTTTGCCCGAGATGGACATCGGCGTGGCAGTCGAGACACTTTCCGTGCGCGATAGGGCGATAGCGGAGCGCGACGGGCTTCTTGGGATCGTGGCACTTGTCGCAAGCGACGGTGATGTGAAGACCGCGCAGCGGATACGCGGTCTTGTCGTGGAACTGGACCTTGGTTGCGGCGGTGCTCACCCACGCCGTCACCTGGTGACACGACTCGCAGCGACTTCCGAGAGAGGGCTTGTGCGGATCGGCGTGGCACGTCAGGCATGCCGGCAAGGGCTTGCGGTCGTTCTTGTCGCCGTGACAGGCGGCGCACGTCGGCTTTGCGTGTCCGCCGACGAGCGGCATCGTTCGCGGCGCGTGACTCGTGCGGTCGTAGTGGAGATCTTTCCACGCCGTCTCGAGGTGACACGATGCGCATGCCGTTGCGGCGGTGCCCATCGCACCGGCATGGGGATCGGTGTGACACGTCTTGCACGTGTCGAATGCCGGATGCAGGTTCGCGAGCTTTTGCGCGGTGCCGCCGTGACACTTCGTGCAGTCGACCTTCACGTGTGCGCCGACGAGCGGATATCGCGTCGTGTTGTGATCGAATGCCTTCGACGTTGTATCCGCGCGCCAGTTCGTCGTGTCGTGGCAGGTCGCGCAGTCGCTGCCGAGGCTCGGCTTGTGAACGTCCGCGTGGCACGTCACGCACGCCGTCGAGAGTCCGAGGTACGTGCGCGGTCGCTCTTCCTTCGTCAACGCCGCGGCCACCGCGCCGCTGAAGAACGCCGGCTTGTGGCAGTCGCTGCACGCGATCTTCGCGTGACGCCCGGTGAGCTTGTAGCCGGCGCGATCGTGGTCGAAGTGGTCGCGACCACCAGGCCACTTGACGAGCTGCGCACCGAGCCCGCGATGATCCGCGTGGCACTTTTCGCAATCGGTCGCGAGCTGCGCGTGGAAGCCGGCCTTCGCGGCGACCTGCATGCCGAGCGCCTTGTGGCAGGAGAGGCATGCGCTCGGGCTGACCGCGTCGCCGCCGCCCGTGTGACACCGCGTGCAGTTATCGACGCCTTCGAGTGCAGTGTGGTCACGCGCCAGCGGTCCCGGCGAGACGCTCTGTGCGCGCGCCGTTATCGCGGCGAGCATGACGAACGCAAGCGCGAGCGCGGCACGAATCACAAGCCGAACCCCAGATAGATCGCGATGCTGACGTGCAGCGAGGCCGCGAGCAGCATGACGATCACCAGGTTGCGGTGAAGGCCGCGCCAGAAGGCCGCCGCGCGCGCGAGCGTATCCACGAGGTCCACACGCACGATCAATCGGCCGATCTGTGCGGCGCCGCGTCCGATCTCTGCCGCATCGTCCTCCGAAGCACCCGCTTTGCGCGCGACGTCACGTGCGGCCGCGCGCAGGTCGCGCAGGCGCCAGAGTGCACGCATGGCCAGCACGATCGCGCCGAACCCGGTGCGCGCGGTGCCGGCTCGTTCGACGATCTGCTCGACGCGAGCCTCGACGAGGTCCGCTGCCTCGATGCTACCGACGCCGAGGTTGCGCAGCGCGATCAACGCGTGATCGACATCCGCCGCCAGCTCCTCCGCGGGCTCTTGTCGGCCGTCGGAAACGCGCGGCACGAGGCGATACAAGTAGCGTCCGAACAGCCCGGTGATGACGACGATCATGAGCGACGCCGCCGAAACGATCGCCGGCCACGTGCGTAACGTGAACGCGGAGTGAAGAAGCACGAATCCCGGTCCGACGATTCCGGAGAAGACGTGCCAGTCCATCCACGCGCGCATGGAGCCAAGACGAGCAACGCCTACGAATCGACGCCGAACGAGGTAGAGAAGGTTGCCCAGGATCAACGCGATCCCGATGTGACCGTACAGATGGCCGAGACTGCCCCACGGCCGCAGTCGGTGGTGCTCCGGCGCATCCAGCCGCGCGTCCCACGGCATGGTGTAGTAGTGCCAGCTGTACGAGACCAGCACAGCGAGCGCTAGTGTCGTTACCGTGAGCGCGGCGATGAGTGGCCACGAGCTGCCGCTGCGCATCGGAACTGCGCGCAGCTGCTGAGAAGCCGAGGACCTCACGGACATCGATCGGAGCCTACCTGCTCGGGCGGGGAGCCGGCGTGCAGCTCGCGAGCCATCACGTATATTGCGTGAGGGTGCGGGCCATCATCATCGTTCACGCGGTCCTCGCGATCATCGCGCTCGCCTGGATGATCATCGTGGCGATTCGCGTGCGGCGTCGCGAGGAGCGGGCGGCGAAGATCCTGCGGCTACACGGCCGCGTCGAAGGTCCGCCCACGTTGCATCCGATCATCGACGCGGATGTATGCATCGGCTCGGGCGCATGTGTGCGCGCGTGTCCGGAGGATCGCGCGCTCGTGCTCGTGAACAACCGCGCACATCTCGCGCACGCTTCGGGCTGCGTCGGCCACGGCGAATGCTTGCGCGCGTGCCCCGTCAACGCGATCACGCTCGTGTTCGGAAGCGCGCGGCGCGGTGTCGACCTGCCTGACGTCGACCAGCGCTTCGAGAGCAGCCAGCCGGGACTCTTCATCGCGGGCGAGCTCGGCGGCATGGGCCTCATCGCGACCGCCGTGCGACAGGGTGTGAAGGCGACCGAGGCGATCGCGAGGAGTCTCGAAGGCAAGGCGGGCGACCCGTCGGAGCTGCCGCTTCTCGTGATCGGCGCCGGGCCCGCTGGAATTGCCGCGATGCTGACCGCACACCGTCTCGGGATTCGCGCTCGCTGGATCGAGAAGGAGACGTCGCTCGGCGGCGCCGTGCGGTCCTATCCGCGGGGCAAAGTCGTCATGACGACGCCGGTCGATTTGCCGCTGTACGGACGCGTCCACCTCCGGCGCACGTCGAAAGCAGCGCTGATCGAGCTGTGGGATAGCGTGCTCGCACGCGGTGAAATCGTCCCCGAATACGGCATCACGCTCGAATCGATCACCGCGGAGCCTTCTACCGACTCGCTGCTCGCGCAGACGAGCGCCGGTCCGATCCGCGCGCGGCGCGTATTGCTCGCCACGGGACGTCGAGGCCGCCCTCGCCGACTCGAGGTCGCAGGCGAAGATCTTCCACACGTCGCGCATCACGTCGCGGACCCGATGGAGCACGACGGCGAACGTATTCTCGTCGTTGGCGGTGGTGATGTCGCCGTAGAAGCGGCACTCGCACTCGCCGAGCGCCC
>JAFAOG010000225.1 GCA_019237945.1 Deltaproteobacteria bacterium
CGGCAAGGCGCGCTCGTCCTCGGAGGCGCGCGTCGCCGAGCTCAAGGAGCTGTGCCGCACCGCGGGCGTCAAGGTGCTCGACGTGCTGATCCAGAACCGCCCCGAGGCCGACCCGAAGTTCCTCGTCGGGCGCGGCAAGCTCGACGAGATCCTGCTGCGCGCGATGCAGCTCGGCGCCGAGGTCGTGATCTTCGATCCGGACCTGACGCCCGGGCAGGCGAGGGCGATCAGCGAGGCGACGGACATGAAGGTCCTCGACCGCACGATGCTGATCCTCGACATCTTCGCGCAGCACGCGACCAGCCGCGACGGCAAGCTACAGGTCGAGCTGGCCCAGCTGCGCTACGCGCTGCCGCGGCTCGTCGAGAAGAACACGATGATGTCGCGCCTGACCGGCGGCATCGGCGGGCGCGGCCCCGGCGAGACGAAGCTCGAGATCAACCGCCGCCGCGCGCGCGAGCGCATCCACCTGCTCGAGAAGCGCCTCGAGGACCTCGCCGACGACCGCCGCCTCCGCCGCAAGCAGCGCTCCCAGCGCGAGCTGCCGATCATCGCGATCTGCGGCTACACGAACGCCGGCAAGTCGACGCTGCTCAACGGCCTGACCGAGGGCGATGCGCTCGCGGAGAACAAGCTGTTCGCGACGCTCGACCCGATCTCGCGGCGCCTGCGCTTCCCGCACGAGCGCGAGGTGATCATCACCGACACGGTCGGCTTCATCCGCGACCTGCCGAAGGAGCTGGTCGCCGCATTCCGCGCGACGCTCGAGGAGATGGACGACGCCGACCTCCTGATCCACGTCGTCGACGCGAGCGACCCCGATCGCGATCAGCAGATCCGCGCCGTCGACGGCATCCTGACCGACCTCGGCCTCGCCGAGAAGCCGCGCATCCTCGTCTGGAACAAGGCGGACCGCCTCGAGCCGGGCGATGCCGACCATCTCGCGCAGCACGGCGGCGGGTTCGTCGTGTCGGCGCTCGACCGCGCGACGTTCGGGCCGCTGCTGCTCGGCATCGAGCGCGCGCTGTGGAAGCAGGGCCACGACACGCAGGCCGCGCGCGTCGTCCACGCGTAGCGGCGACGCTAGAAGCCGACCGCGGCGAGCACGCGATCGTTCGGCGCGCTCGTGAAGTGGATCGAGCCCGCCTGAAAGTCGCCCGACGATGCGAGCGTCAGCGCGACCGCATCGGGCGCGATCGCGGCCATCCGGATCAGGCTCTGATCGCCGGCGCCGCCGATGACGTCCAGCAGCTGGACGGGGCCGTTCGCGTCGAGCTCGACGAGCACGATGTCCGAGCCCTGCGGCGTGAACGTCATGCTGCCGATCGTGATCGGCGTCGTGACGGTGTACGCGGCGATCACGCGCGTGCCGATGTGCGCGAGCCCCGCCAGGCTCGGGACGCGGTAGCCGCCGAGGAGCGCGCCCGTGCTGTCGAACCACACGACGATGCCGGGGCCGTCGCTGGCGAGCATCGTCGTCGAGCCGATCGTGACGTCCGCGGGCGCCTTGATCGCGCCGACGCATCCGCCGTTGACGGCGACGACCGCGCCGTCATTGAAGTCGGACTCCATGCCGGTCGAGCCGAAGCCGCGCACGAACTTCGTGTTGCCGCTGCTGTCGATGCGGACGATCAGGGCATCGGACGAGCCGAAGGAGGGCAGGGCGCTGCCGTACAGCGAAACGCTGCCGACGTAGCCGCCGAGCATGCACAGGTCCGTGCCTTCGATCGCGATCGGGCCGGGCGTCACGCTCGCGGCGGAGTCGAGGGCGATCGTCCAGAGCGGGTCGGCCTGGGAGCCGCTGAGGTGGGCGACGTAGCCGTTCGGATCGGCGCCGGCGGGGGGCAGCGAGACCGCGCCGAACTGTAGCCCGCCCGAGTAGATGCCGGAGATGACGAACGTGCTGTCGGGCAGGACGCGAACGTTCCAGGCCTGCGCGTTCATGCCGACCGGCATCCCGAGTGCCGGGCGCGTGATCGTGCCGGCGCTGTCGACGCCAAGGATGATCGGCGCCTGGCGACCGACCGCGACGTTGCACGGGCCGACCGTCATGTTGCCGTCGCCGAACGCGAGCCCGGCGAGCAGCACGGTATCGCCTTGCATGCCAACGCCGCGGATGTCGCACGTCGTCGCCGAATCGAGGACGGTCGCGGCCACGAGGTTGCCGGTCGCGTCGATGCGCACGACGGCGCTGCTGAGGTTCGTCGCGATGCCAGTGAGCGTCTGGCCGACCGCCGTCGTCGTGCCGCGAAAGGGGTACGCCGCGATCGCGGTGCCGTTCTCGCCTCCGACGGGCACGAAGAATGCGTTGTTGCCGATCGTGACGGCCCAGCGCACGCCGGATGCGGAGCCGCTGCCCGAGCCGTCGCCCGACGGCAGCGCGCCGTCACCCGTGACGCTGTCGAACCCGAAGCGCCCACACGCCGCCACCGCGAGGAGAACCGCGGCGCTCGCTCTCACGAGGTCGGCGGCTTGTTTGCCCCGGGGCCGGGAGTGAATCCCGTCCCCTCCACATTGGGCGGGTTGCCCTGGTCGTCCAGCACCGTGAGCGCGATCGCCATGGCCTTGCGCGCGCGCGCGACCATCGCCTCGTCTGCCTTGATCTTCTGATACGCGCGGAGCACCTGCTCCTGGTAGCTCGTGTTCTCCGCTTCGATCGCGGCGATCTCGTTGCGCAGGTCGACGATGCGCTGATCGCGCTCCGCGATCGCGGCCGCGTGTGCGCGCAGCTCGGCGTTGCGGTCGGCGATCGTCTGCACGGCGGAGGCGAGCTCGCCCTCGGAGCGCTTGATCGTGTCGCGGGCCGACGACAGCCCGCGCTGGAGCTCGTCGCGCTCGGCCGCGACCTCGGCGAGCTTCGCGGCGTGGTCTTCCTTGAGCGCGGTGACCGCCTTCGCGTGCTCGGCGTCGGCGACCGACTTCTGCTTGAGGAAGTCGCCGTTCGCGACCGCGAGCGCACGCTCGTGCGTTGCCTTGTGCTCGGCGAGCGCGGCGGCGTGCGACTTCTCGAGCTCGGCCTTCTCGGCGTGGAGCTTGGCGATCGCCTCGTCGGCCGTCTTCTTGAGCGCGAGCATCGCGGCCTTCGCCTCCGCGACCTCGCGCTGGGCCGTCTCGTGGACGGCAGCGAGCTCGGCCTCGTGCTTGGCCTGTGCGTCGGCGAGCGCCGCCTTGTGCGCGGTCGCGGCCTGGCGGGCGCTATCGGCGAGCTGCTCGCGCTCCTCGTGGAGCTTCGCGCGCTCGGCCTCGTGCTGCGCCTGCAGCTGCGAGACGGCGGTCTGATGCTGCGCGTGCAGCTCGCCCTTGTGCGCCTCGTGCTGCGCGAGCAGATCGTCGAGCTCCTTCTTTGCACCGGCGAGCGCGACCTGGTGGCCGGCCGTCGCGCGGTCGAGCTCCTGCTTGAGCTGGGCGAGGGACGCGGCCTGCGACTGCGAGTCGCGCTCGCGCTGCTCCTGGTGCTCCTCCTCGATCGACTCGAGCGCGGCGGCATGCTTCGCAGCGAGCTGCTCGAGCTCGGCGGCGTGGGCCGCGCGCAGCTCGGCGACCGACCGCTCCGCGCCGGAGCGCGCCTCGGCGAGGTCCGCCTTGAGCGCGACGACCTCGGCGGCGTGCCGCTTCTCCATGCCCGCGACGATCTCCTGATGCTCGGCCGCGTTCGCGCGGCGCACTTCCTCGACGGCCTCGTCGAGCAGCGCGGCGCGGGTCGCCTCGGCCTCCTCGCGTTGTTGCGCGAGCGCGGTCTCGAGGGCGGCCTGGGCATCGGCGCGCAGCTTCGCGAGCGCGGCGTCGGCATCGGCGCGCGCGGCGGCGACCTTCGCTTCGGCCTCGGCCTGCGCGGCGGCAACCTGCTGCTCGGCGTCGGCGCGGGCGGCGGCGACTTGCTGCTCGGCGGTCGCGCGGGCGGCGGCGGCCTTCTGCTCGGCCTCCTCGCGCGCGGCGGCGATCTTGGCGTCGGCGTCCGCCTTCGCATGCGCGAGCTTCTGCTCGACGTCCTCGCGGGCGGCCGCGATCGCGCCTCCGGCCTCGCTGCGGGCGGCGGCGACGGCGGCATCGGTCTCGCTGCGGGCGGCCGCGATCGCGGCATCGACCTCGGCGCGCAACGCCTCGATCTCGGCGGTGTGACGCGACACCAGCTGCTCGCGCTCGGCGCGCAGCGTGCGCTCGGCTTCCGATGCGCTGGCGGTACGGCGCTCGCGCTCGGCGGCGAGCTCCTGCTCGAAGGCGGAGCGGGCTGCTTCGGCGGCGGCGAGCTTGGCGCTCGCGTCCTGCTCCTGCCGCGCGATCTGCGTCGCGTGATCGGCGAGCTTCGCCTCGTGCTCGCTGCGCAGCGCCGAGAGCTCGCCCTTCGTCTTGTCGTGCGCGGCCTCGTGACCGGCGGCGCGCTCCTCGGCGGCCGCGAGCTGCTTGGCGAGGTTGGTGCTCTCGAGCAGCCGCTCCTCGAGCTGGCCGTTCTTCGTCTCGAGCGCGGTCTTCGCGTGCGTCAGCTGGTCGACGCGCGTTTGCAGATCCGCGACCTGCCGCGTCTGCGCATCGAGATCGACGCGGACCTGCTTGAGCTCGCGCTCCTTCGCCAGGTTCGCCTCGCGCAGGTTCAGGAACTGCGCCTCGCGGCCGCCGCTCTTCGTCGCGGACTCGGCCTGCGCGCGCGCTCGCTCGAGCTCGGCCTTGAGCTGCGCGATCTGCCGCTCGAGCTCGCCGATCTTGCGCAGCGACTTGCGGTCGTAGACGCCGCTCTGCTCGCGATCGGCATCCTGGGCGACCGCCTCGAGCCCGAGGTCGACCGCCGGATGGGCACCGCTGCCGGGCCCGCGCACGGGCGGCGACGCGGTCTGGCGCGACGGGCGCGCGTCGTCGGTGATGATCGGCGCCGCCATCACGGTCGCCGCCTCGTGGACCTCCGGCGCGGCCGTATCGACGAGGCGCGGCCCCGTCGACTCGCGCGAGGCGCGCATGTCGGTGTCGCGCGAGGCGCGCGTGTCGGTGTCGCGCGCGGCCCGCATGTCGGTGTCGCGCGCGGCCGGGCGCGGGGCCGAGGTGATCACCGGCTCGCTATGCGCGCGGGCGATCCGCGTCGGCTCCGCGGGCAGCTCGTCGGCCGCCTGCTCGGGCTCCTCGCCGGGGAGCTCGTCGGCGAGCTCGACGGGGATGTCCTCGTCGATCGGCTCGAGCTCGGCATCGTCGAGCATGATCGCGGGCGACGACTCGAGCGTCACCGTCGATGCGATCCGCGTCGCTTCCGCACCCGCTTGCTCGTACGGCTGCTCGCTCGGCTCCTCCGCGGCTGCGTACTCCTCGGCGGGCGCCTCCTCGACGGGGGGCTCGTCATGCGCCGGCGGCGTATCAACAAGGATCGCCGGCTCGCTGACGACGATCGCCGACTCGCTCACCGCGATCGCCGGTGCGCTCGCCGGGGCGTGCGACTCGGCGATCCGGCTGACCGTCTCGAACACGTCGCTCGGCTCGTGGCCGTCGTCGTGCACCGGCGTCGGCACGCTCTCCATGTCGGCGAGCACCATGCGCGGCGCGGCGGAATCGGCGGGCGGCTCCTCGTCGGAGTGGTCCTCGATCACGTGCGGCACGGGCTCGGGGATCGCGGATGCATCGGCCGCCGGGCCCGACGCGGGCGGCTCGCCGCCGAGCAGCGATGCGAACGCGGCATCGGTCTCGGCATCGACGAGCGAGTCCAGACCGAGCGCGTTCGGTCCGGCCGTCGCGGCCTCGTGGACGAAGTCGTTCGCGGAGCTGTGGTCGTCGGCCGCATCGGTCTCGTCGACGACGACATCGCCGTCCGCGATCTCCATCGGGATGTCGTCCTCGACCGGGATCGACACCTCGTCGTCGCTCGGCTCGCCGAGGCCGATCAGGTTGTCGATCTTGCCGGTGAGCTCGTGCACCGACATGTCGCGCTTGTCGATGTACTCGTCGGCGTGGGTCTTGAGCCCGCGGTGCTTCGCGAAGCTATCCGGCGTCAGGCTCGCGGTGACGAGCAGGACGGGCACCTTGGCGAGCGCGCCCTTCTTGCACTTCTGGAACACCTTGTAGCCGGTCTTGTCCGGCTCCTCGACGGCGATGACGATCAGCGACGGCGTATCCGCCGCGGCGATCGAGAGCGCCCGATCGGGATCGGGCTCGGTGATCGCGACGACACCTTTGTAGCGAGCGAGCTCGCGCGTCAGGGTGTCGCGGAAACCGGTGTCAGCGTCGATCAAGAGAACGCGTCGGTTCATGCCCCGACGCGA
Organism: Deltaproteobacteria bacterium; assembly: GCA_019237945.1. Taxonomy (GTDB): domain Bacteria; phylum Myxococcota_A; class Polyangia; order Haliangiales; family Haliangiaceae; genus JABFXX01. Next base: position 6,237 of record JAFAOG010000225.1, read on the forward strand.
TCATATCCCAGTTATCCCGCGGGGGCCCTCGCTAGCGGGGCGGAAGCAGGCCGCTGCCGGCGAGCCAGACGAGCTCGTTCGGGCTGATTTCCGGCGCGAAGTAGATGAACCCGTTGTGGCGTCGGGAATCCACGTACGTGACGAACGTCTGGCCGTCCTGCTGGAGGACGTGCAGCGTGCGGTCGCCGATCTTCACCTCGTCGCCGGCCTGCATCTCGTCGTCGCCGACATCGCGCACCGCGATCACCTTCGCGACGAACCGCCGGCCCTCGAGGTCCATCTGGTAGTCGAGCCGCGCACCATCGTGGCCGTACACGCCGCCGGGGAGCAGCGCGGTGCCGATCAGGTTGTCGGCCGGCTGCGGATCGAAGTCGAAATTCGCGTGCAGGAAGTTGGTCGTCTGCGAGTCGCGCTGCATCGGCAGCTGCCGGAGCTGCTGCTTGACCGCGGCGCGCGCGACCGGGCTGACCTCGTGGTCATCGGCCGGCTTGACGCCGACGAACACCGCGATCGCGGCCGCCGCCGCCAGCATCGCGCTGCCGGGAAGCAGGTACTGCGACCACCGCCGGCGCGCCGCGCGGTCCTCGCCGTCGAGCGCTCGCGCGACCTTGGCGCGCAGCAGGTCGGGCGCCGCCGGCGCGACCAGCGCACGCCGCAGCAGCTCCTGATCGCCGCGCTCGCCATCGAGGTGCGCTCGACACGCCGCACACTCGGTCAGATGCGCCTCGAGCTCGTGCCGTTCTTCGCCGGCGAGCTCGTCGTCGAGATACGCCATCGCCAGAGTATCGATGCTCTCACACAGACTCATTGCGAACCCTCACGCGCCTTCTTCGTAGCGCGGTACTTCTCGAGATCGATCGTTTTCTCGTCCTTCACATAACCCTCGGTGACCGCGAAGTCGCGCAGCGCTGCGGCGAGCAACTTGCGGCCGCGAAACAACCGGCTCATCACGGTGCCGACCGGGCACTCCATGATCTCCGCGATCTCCTTGTACGACAGGCCCTGCATGTCGCAGAGGATGACCGCGGTGCGGAAATCATCGGGCAGCGAATCGAGCGCGCGCTGCACGTCGTCGCTGACACTGTTGTTCAGCATCATCTGCGCGGGCGACTGCTTGTCGCCGGCGGTCGCCTGCACGAGCACGCCATCGGTCGCGTCCTGCTCGGCGCTCGCGGCATCGAGCACCTCGCGGCTGCGCTTCTTGCGCTGATACTCGTTGATGAACGTGTTCGTCACGATGCGGAGCAGCCACGCCTTGCAGTTCGAGTCCTGCTGGAACGAGTCCCAGAACCGATAGGCGCGCAGCAGCGAATCCTGGACGAGATCCTCGGCGTCGCGCGCGTTGCGGGTCAGGCGATAAGCCGCCCCGTAGAGCGCGTCGAGGTGCGCCAGCGCCTGGCGCTCGAACTCGCTGCGCTTGTGCCTGGAGGCGAGCATTCGATGGGTACTACCGGTCCCCACCCCCATATTGTTCCCACTCCGCGCGCTCGCGCAAGTGGGCGTTTCGCTTAGGCTTTGAACGGCGTGTGCGGCACGTTGAGCGCCTCGGCGACCGCGGCGTGCGGGACCGTGCCCTTGTACGTGTTGATGCCGCTCATGATGTGCGGGATCGACGCGACCGCCTTCTCGAGGCCGTTGTCCGCGAGCGCCACCGCGTACTTGATCGTCGCGTTGGTCAGCGCGTACGTCGACGTGCGCGGCACCGCGCCCGGCATGTTCGCGACCATGTACGCGGTCACGCCGTGGAGGTCGTACGTCGGGTTGTCGTGATACGTCGGGCGCGCGCCCTCGACGCAGCCGCCCTGATCGATCGACACATCGACGATCACCGAGCCCGGCTCCAT
>JAFAOG010000390.1 GCA_019237945.1 Deltaproteobacteria bacterium
CAGCGCGCTCGCGGTCGTCGTTTCGCGGCGCGAGTCCATGGCCTCGCGGAACACACCGCCGAACGCGGTCGCGTCGATCACCGGGCAGCGGTCCCACAACGTCGCGCCGGCGTCCCCGATAATCCGCACGGCGGCCGTGTTGGCGTACGTCACGCGCCACGCCTCGTCGACCACGAAGACCGCATGCGGCAACTGCGCGAGAAGCGCCCGAGAATCGGCCAGCTCTAGGTCGGCGGTGGCGACCACATCAGGACGTTACTCGCCCCAGCGCACACGTCAATTGTGCCTTCCCGCCACACCGTGCGCGGTAGCGCGTTAGGTCGCCTTACGCACTGGCTTCGAGCTCACCGCGATCGCGTCGCTGTCGGCCATTGCCGCCGCCGCTGGTACCGGCCGGTGCACGACGCGCGCGCTCGAGAAGCGGCTTTACGTGCTGACCCGTATAGCTGCGGGCGATGCGGGCCACGTCTTCCGGAGTTCCGGTCGCGATGATCTCGCCGCCGGCGGCCCCGCCTTCCGGGCCGAGATCGATGATCCAGTCTGCGGTCTTGATCACGTCGAGGTTGTGCTCGATCACGAGCACCGTGTTGCCGGCCTCGACGAGGCGGTTGAGCACCTCGAGCAGCTTCTTGACGTCGCCGAAGTGCAGGCCAGTCGTCGGCTCGTCGAGCAGATAGAGCGTGCGGCCGGTCTGGACGCGCGCGAGCTCGCGGGCAAGCTTCACGCGCTGCGCCTCGCCGCCCGACAGCGTGGTCGCCGGCTGGCCCAGCGACACGTAGCCCAGGCCGACATCGACCATCGTCTGCATGATCCGCGAGAGCTGCTTGTGATGCTTGAACAGCTCGAGCGCCTCCTCGACGGGCGTGTCGAGGATTTGGGCGATGTTCTTGTCCTTGTAGGTGACGCGGAGCGTGGCGTCGTTGTAGCGGTGACCTTTGCACACCTCGCACGTCACGAAGACGTTCGGGAGGAAGTGCATCTCGACCTCGCGCACGCCGGCGCCTTCGCACGCCTCGCAGCGACCGCCGCCTTGCTTCGCCGACACGTTGAACGAGAACCGGCCCGCCTGATAGCCGTACGTGCGCGCCTGCGGCACCTGGGCGAACAGCTCGCGGATCAGATCGAACGCCTTGGTGTACGTCGCCGGGTTGCTGCGCGGCGTGCGGCCGATCGGCTGCTGATCGATCACGATCGCCTTGTCGATCTGACCGAGGCCAAGGAGCTCCTTGTACGGCCCGACGCGATCGAGCGAGCCGTGCAGCATGCGCGACAGCGCCGGCTGCAGCGTCGCGTTGATCAGCGACGACTTGCCCGCACCGGAGACGCCGGTCACGGCGACCATGACGCCGAGCGGGATCTCCGCCGACACGTTCTTGAGGTTGTGCTCGCGCGCGCCCGTCAGCTTGATCCAGCCGGTCGGCGTGCGGCGCTCGCTCGGGACCTCGATCTTCTCGCGGCCCGACAGGAAGCGTCCGGTGATCGACTTCGCGACCTCCTTGACGTCATCGGGCGTGCCCTCGGCGATCACCTTGCCGCCGTGACGTCCGGCCCCCGGACCGAAGTCGACGACCCAGTCCGCCGCTTCGATCGTCGCCTCGTCGTGCTCGACGACGAGCACCGTGTTGCCGAGGTCGCGCAGCCGGTGGAGCGTGCGGATCAGGCGCTCGTTGTCGCGCTGGTGTAGGCCGATCGACGGCTCGTCGAGCACGTACAGCACGCCGCTGAGCTCGGAGCCGAGCTGCGACGCGAGCCGGATGCGCTGCGCCTCGCCGCCGCTGAGCGTGCCGGCGCCGCGGTGGAGCGTCAGGTAGTCCAGGCCGACGTCGAGCAAGAACGTCAGGCGATTCCGGATCTCCTTGAGCACCTCGCCGGCGATCTGCGCGCGACTGCCGGTGAGCTTCATCGTCGAGTGCCACTCGTACGCCTGGCGCACCGTCATGCTGGTGACATCGACGATCGACTTCTCGTTGACGAACACCGCGCGAGACTCGGGACGCAGGCGCGTGCCGTTGCACACCGCGCACGGGATCGCGCGGAAGAACTGCTCGTAGTGCGCCTTCGTGCGATCGCTCGACGACTCGCGATGCCGCCGCTCGAGCTGCGACAGGATCCCCTCGAACCGCATCGCCCACTCACCGGTCGAGTGGCGGCCTTCCCACTGCACGTTGACGCGTTTATCGCCCGTTCCGTGCATCAGCACGTCGCGCTGCTTCTCGCCGAGCTTGTTCCACGGCTTCTCGAGGTCGATCTTGAACGCTCGCGCGAGCGCGTTGACGATGTTCGACGTCCAGCCGGAGTCCTTCGCGATCGCATCGCCCCACACCGCGACCGCGCCGTCCTTGATCGACTTCGTTGGATCGGGCACGACGAGATCCGGGTCGGCGGCGAGCCGCTCGCCGAGGCCATTGCACTCGACGCACATGCCGAGCGGCGAGTTGAACGAGAAGCTCTGCGGCGACAGCTCGGGGAAACCGATGCCGCACTTCGGGCACGCGTTCGCTTCACTATAGGTGCGCGGGATCTTCTCGCCCGCGACCTCGACCATCAGCTTGCCCTTGCCCTCGCGCAGCGCGGTCTCGACGGAGTCGGTCAACCGGCCCTTGTCGCCCTTGTTGATCGTCAGGCGATCGATCACGAGCTCGATCGAGTGCTTCTTCTGCTTCTCGAGCGCATCGACATCATCGAGACGCACGATCATGCCGTCGATCCGCACGCGAACGAAGCCGGCCTTGCGCAGCTCGGCGAACAGCTCGCGGAACTCGCCCTTGCGGTTCTCGGCCTTGGGCGAGAGCAGGGTGATCTGCGTCTTGTCGGGAAGCTCGGCGAGCTCGTCGACGACCTCACCCGCGGTGCGCGCCCCGACCGGGCCGCCGCAGTTGTAGCAACGCTGCTCGCCGGCCCGCGCATACAGCACGCGCAGGTAATCGTAGATCTCGGTGATCGTGCCGACGGTCGAGCGCGGATTGCTCGACGCGCTCTTCTGCTGGATCGCGATCGTCGGCGACAGGCCGCGGATGCGCTCGTACTTCGGCTTCTCCATCTGGCCGAGGAACTGCCGCGCGTACGCGCTGAGCGACTCGACGTAACGGCGCTGGCCCTCGGCATACAGCGTGTCGAACGCGAGTGACGACTTGCCCGATCCCGACGGACCCGTGATCACGACCAGCCGGTGCTTCGGCAGCTCGAGCCGATCGACCTGCAGGTTGTGCTCGCGGGCGCCCTCGACAACGATCGAATCTGGCTCGCGTTTCGGATCGTTTCGGCCAGGTCCAAGCGAGCTACGAGCCATAGGCTCGACACCCTACGGACCATCCGTTCAGGTGTCAAGCTGCCCGGCTTACCGGGCGTGTCGGCGCGCGCGCTCGCGTTCCCGCTGCCGGCGCCGCTGAGCGTGCCGGAGAAGAAGCCGGTGCCGTGGGACGCGGCCGCGATCGATCACGGGCTCGGCTACCGCGCGGTCGCGCTCGAGCACGGCGCACCGGGGTGGGTCGATCGTGCGCTGGTGGGTTAGCTTGCTCGTCGCGTGCAGCGGTCCCGCGCCGGCGCGGCCGATCCCGACGACGACGTGCACGGCGGTCGCGGCGCGCTGCGATCTCGCCAGTGACGCTCGGGAAATCTTGCAGACGCGGTGCGCGTCGTGTCACGCGGCTCCGTCGCGCGGAATTGTCGAGATGGTCACGACATGTCGGATGCCGCCGTTCGGAATGCCCGATGCGGAGCGCGCCCGGCTCGTCGGCTGGGCTGCGTGCAATGCGATACAGTAAGCCGCTTGATCATCGCAGGCGAGGTACTCGGCGGCCGCTTCGAAGTTCGACGACGGCTGGGCTCGGGCGGCATGGGCGACGTCTTCGAGGCGTTCGATCGCGACCGCGCCGAGGCCGTCGCGATCAAGACGCTCGCGCGCGCCGATGCCGATACGTTCGCGCGGTTCAAGCGCGAGTTCCGTGCGCTGCAGTCGATGGTGCATCCGAACCTGGTGTCGATCGGCGAGCTGATCTGCGCCGATGACGTGTGGTTCTTCTCGATGGAGCTGGTCGACGGCGTCCACTTCCAGGAGTTCGTCCGCAACGACGTCGGCGGGCTGCGCGCGGCGCTGCGCCAGCTCGTGATCGGCGTCCATGCGCTGCACGAGGGCGGGCTCGTCCATCGGGACATCAAGCCGTCGAACGTGATGATGACGCGCGACGGTCGGCTCGTGATCCTCGACTTCGGTCTGGTGACCCACGTCGATCCGAAGCGGCAGTCGTACGCGCAGGGACCGGTCGGCACCGTCGAGTACATGGCGCCCGAGCAGGCGACGGGCCGGCAGGTCGGCGAGGCTGCGGACTGGTACTCGGTCGGCGTGATGCTGTACGAGGCGCTGACCGGCACGATGCCGCATCACGGTCACGCGCTACAGATCCTCGTCGAGAAGCAGCAGGTCGAGCCGAAGGCGCCGCACGAGGTGAAGCCCGACGTGCCGCGTGACCTCTCGGATCTGTGCAAGGAGTTGCTCGCGATCGAGCCGGCGGCGCGACCGACGGCGAGCGCGATCGCGAAGAAGCTCGGGATCGACTTCGGGACCGCGGCTCGCACGTCGACGCCGATCGTCACGCCGATGTTCGTCGGGCGCGAGGCCGAGCTCGCGGCGCTTGCGGCATCGGCGGAGGTCGCGCGGACGCAGCCGCGAATTCACGCCGTGATCGGCGAGTCGGGCATCGGCAAGTCGGAGCTCGTCGCGCGGTTCGTGCGCGATCTCGCGACGCAGGATCCGACGACGCTCGTGTTCAGCGGCCGCTGCTACGAGCGCGAGACCGTGCCGTACAAGGCCTTCGACGGCATCGCCGACGGGCTCGCGCAGGAGCTCGCACGCCGCTCCGATGCCGACGTCACGCCGCTCCTGCCGCCGCGCCCGACGCTGCTCGTCCGCCTGTTTCCCGCATTCCAGCGGATCGAGGCGATCGCAGCGGCGGGCGATCGCGCCGAGGAGCCGGGCGAGCCCCACGAGCAGCGGCGCCGCATGTTCGTCGCGTTCCGCGAGCTGATCGCGAACCTCGCGCGCACGCAGCGCGTCGTGCTGACGATCGACGATCTGCAGTGGGCCGACGCCGACAGCTTCCTGCTGCTCCGCGAGCTGATGCGCGGGGCGCCGCTGCCGTTGCTGATCCTGGCGACCGTGCGCGAGGGGGACGCCGCGCTGAGCGCGCTCGCCGGGCTCCCGATCGAGCGCACGTCCCTCGGGCCGCTCAGCGAAGCGGAGTGCCGGGAGCTCGCCGAGGGCATCGCACCGCAGAAGGCGGCGAACCTTGATCTGGCGCGCGTCTCGCGCGAGGCCGGCGGTCACCCGATGTTCCTGCAGGAGATCGTGCGCCATCTCGCGCTGTCGGGCGACAGCGCCGCCGCCGACACGCTCGACGATGCGCTCGCCGCACGTGTCGCGCTGCTCAAGCCGGAGGCCCAGTCGCTGCTCGAGGTCGTGTGCATCGCGGGTGCACCGCTGCCGATCGACGTCGCCGCGCAGGCGTGCCGGCTCGATTCGACGGTGTCGCGGTCGGTCGCATCGCTGCGCGTCGCGATGCTCGTGCGCGAGACGCAGCGCGGCCGCCGGCTGACGCTCGAGCCGTATCACGATCGCGTGCGCGAATCGGTCGCGAACGGCATCGCGAAAGATCGCCGCCGCGAGCTGCACCAGCGCATCGCGTATGCGCTCGAAGCCGCGCCCGAGCCGCGCGACCCGCAGCTGCTGCTCCGCAACTTCTTGCTCGCCGAGCTCCCGCAGCGCGCCGCACGGTATGCGGAAGACGCCGCCCAGCGCAGCGAGGCCGCGCACGCGTTCGATCAGGCCGCCGAGCTGTGGCGCACCGCGCTCGACATCATGCCGCGCGACGCCGATGATCGCCGTCGCCTGCAGCTGCGCCTCGGTGAGGCGTTGATTCGCGCCGGCCGAGGCGCCGAGGCGGCCTCGTGCTACCTCGCCGCCGCCGAGGGCGCCGACCGCGCGACGCGCCTCGAATGCCAGCGCCACGCCGCCGAGCAGCTCGTGATCGCGGGCCACATCGCGCCGGGCTTGGCCGCGCTGGAGTCGCTGCTCGCCGAGATCGGCGTTGCCTCGCCGAAAACGTCGCGCGGATCACTCGCGTCGCTGGTGCTCAACCGCACGCGCGTGCGCCTGCGCGGGCTCCGGTTCCGCGAACGCGACCGCACCGAGATTCCCGACGCCGACATGCTCGTCCTCGACGTGCTCAAGGCGGCTGGCACGAGCCTGTCGATGATCGACTCGATCCGCGGCATGGACTTCACCACGCGCCATCTGCTGCGCGCGCTGCGCACCGGCCACCGCGAGTACATCGCGCGCGCTCTCGTGCTCGAGTCGATGTTCTACGCGACGAGCTCGAACCCGGCCCGATCGACGCGGCTGATCGATCGCGCCCTCGAGATCGGTGCCGATCCGAACGATCCGTACATCGGCGGGCTGATGGCGGGCGCCCACGGCGCGAACGCGTACTTCGGCGGCGAGCCGGTCAAGGCGACCGAGCACTTCGCACGGTGCATCGAGATGCTCCGCGGCGCGCCGGGTAGCAACTGGGAGCGCTCGACCGGGCGATTGTTCCGCCTGTTCTCGCTGCGCTTTGTCGGCGACTTCGTCGAGCTGCGGGCGCGCTACGAGGAGTACCTCGAGGACGCCGCGTCGCGCGGTGACGTCTACCTCGAGTCGACGATGCGGCGCGCGTGCGTCTCGATGTTCCTTGCCGAGGATGACGTGCAGGGCGCGATCGGCGAGCTGGAGCGAGCGACCTGGGGACCGCCCGGCGAGCGTTATCACGTCCAGCACTTTCACGAGCTCGTCGCGTGGGCCGAGATCGTGCTGTACACCGGCGAGGTCGAGCCACGCGCTCAGCTCGACGAGCGATTCGCTCGGCTGCACAGCTCGCTGCTGACGCGCGTGTCGACGATCCGCGTCGTCGACGAATTCATTCGCGCGCGCCTCGCGCTCGCCGGCCATCGGCCGTTCACCGAGGTCGCGCGCGCCGCGAAGAACCTCGCAGCCGAGACGACGCCGATGCCGCTCGCATGGGCGGCGTTGCTCGAAGCAAGCCTTGCTCCGAGCGCCGAGCGGTTCGCGGCCGCCGCCGAGCTGTCGGCGAAGGCGGGCATGCGGGCGTTCGAGCAGGCGGCGCGCTGGCGCGTTGCGGATCTGCGCGGCGATGCCGCGGCACGGAGCGATGCCGAGGGCAAGCTCGTCGCGCTCGGCGTGCGCGATGTCGAACGCACGGTGCGGCTGCTCGCTCCGGTGCGCCGCAGCAGCTAGACTTCCCGTGTGAACGAGAAGATCGCGGCCGTGCGGCGCGCGCTCGACGAGACCGAGGCGGAGTACGCCCAGATGCCGATGGTCGTCCGCCTGATGGTTCGCCGCGGGTTCGTCAAACGCACGGGCCGCGACTTCGCCGGGTGGCGTGCGCTGCTCGACTCGGCGGCGCGCGGGATGCCGTCGCCGCAGCTCGGGCTCGCGCTCGGTCAGCTCGCCGATCACTATCGCGGCGCTCCGGCGCGCGCCCGCCGCGGGATGGGGGCGACGCCGGCGCAGATCGAGGTCGTCGAACAGCGTTCGCAAGCTCGCGCGGAAGCGGCCGAGGCATTGCGGGCCGCGCTCGCGAGCTGACGCTGACGCCATTTGCCCCACGCGTGGGGCGTGGATCGCAGCGAGGATTAAGTTCCGTTTGTTGCCGTTGTGCCCGCATCCCACCGATGCGATCACGCGGCGTGCGCCGTGCTGTTGCGCTGATCTTGCTCCTCGCTTCGATCGCTCACGCCGATCCGTTGCCGGATCCGAATGACGACAAGCATCCCGTCGCGTCTGCCGCGATCGTCGGCGGCATGTACGTCGGCTTCTCGGCGTGGGCGTACGCGGCGTGGTACGCGAAGCACAAGCCGCTCGGCTACTTCAAGTGGGGCGGCGACGGCTGGCTCGGCGACCGCACCTACGCCGGCGGCGCCGACAAGTTCGGCCACGCGTGGGCGACGATGGGCCTCGCGCGCGCGGGCACGCTGGTGCTCAGCGACTACGGCGGCTACGACCATCGGACGGCGAGCTTCGTGTCGGCCGGCCTCGCGGAGACGCTGTTCTTCTTCGTCGAGGTCAAGGACGGCTTCTTCTACGAGTTCTCGTTCAGCGATCTCACCGGCGACACCTGCGGCGCCGTCGCGGCGCTCCTGCTCGACAACTTTCCACGCCTCGACGAGATGTTCGACTACCGCGTCGAGTACTTCCCGAGCCACGAGTACCTCGACAACGTCAGCCACGGAAACGGCTACAGCCGCCTCAACATCGCCGAGGACTACAGCGGCGAGACCTATCTGCTCGCGTATCACCTCGGGTCGCTGCACGCGCTCGATGACTACGCGCCGTGGCCGAAGTTTGTCGACCTGACGCTCGGCTTCGAGACGCGCGGCTACAAGCCGAGCCCGCCCGCCGGCTATCCGCCGAACGAGCACCACCAGAGCATGTTCATCGGCGTGTCGTTCAACGCCCAGGGCTTCTTCGACTGGCTGTTCACGTCGCCGTCTCAGCACCCGACCGCGCGCAAGATCACGCACGGCATGTTCGAGATCTTCAACCTGCCTTACACCTCGCACGACGTGCTCGAGTACAGCCGCTCGCCGACCGGCCCCGTGATGAGCGGCGGCGCCTAGCCTAGCGCGCCGCGAACAGCGGCACGAACGCGCCGTAGCCCTGCGCGACGAGCTGATCGGCCGGCACGAACCGCAGCGACGCCGAGTTGATGCAGTAGCGCAGCCCGGTCGGCTTCGGACCATCGGAGAACAGATGCCCGAGGTGCGAGTCGCCGAGCTTGCTGCGGACCTCGGTGCGCTCCATGCCGTGCGTGCCGTCGTGCTTCTCGACGAGGATGCCGGGCGCGATCGCCTGGAAGAAGCTCGGCCAGCCCGTGCCCGAGTCGAACTTGTTCGTCGAGCTGAACAGCGGCTCGCCGG
>JAFAOG010000411.1 GCA_019237945.1 Deltaproteobacteria bacterium
ACCGTCATCGGCGTCATGCCCCACTCGTCGCGATCGATCGGCTGGCCGAGGTGCGCGAGCTGGCGGTTGTACTCGAACGCGGCGGCGCCCTCGTCGTTCGCGATCACGTTCGTCGGCGACACCTCGAGCGCCGAGTAGTCGCGCCACTTCTTCGGGTAGCCGATCTTCGGGTTGTACGTCGAGAGCTTCGTCTTCGCCTTCGCCTTCGTCTCGTCGCTCATCCACGCGAGGCCATCGAGGCGCTGGCCCATCGCGGTCAACAGGTTGTGGACGAGCTCGTCGGCGTGCTGCTTGGTCTCCGGCGTGAAGTACTTCGACACGTAGAGCTTGCCGACGGCCTCGCCCATCGCGTTCGTCACCTCGTCAACGCCGCGCTTCCAGCGATCCTTGATCTGCGGCGTGCCCGACAGCGTCTTGCCGAACATCTCGAACCACGCATCGACGTACTGCTTCGACAGGTAGCCGGCCTCGTGCTTGAGCACCTGCACGGAGAGGTAGTCGCGCCACACCGCGACCGGCGTGCTCTTGACGAGCTTCGCCGCGGCCGTGATCGCGCTCGGCTGGTTGACGTTGAACGCGGTCTCCTTGGCGAGCCCCGTGGCGTCGAGCCAGGTCTTCCAGTCGAAGTCGGGCGCGAGCTTCGTCAGCTGCGCGATCGTCATCTTGTTGTACGTCTTCTGCGGGTCGCGGTTCTGGACGCGCGTCCAGTGCGACGCGGCGAGCTTCTCCTCGAGTGCGTACACGGCGGCGGCGCGCTTGTCGGCGTCCTTCGCGCCGGTCCACGACAGCGCCGTCGACAGCCACTTCTTGTAGCCGACGCGCAGCGGCTCGAACTGCTTGTTCTTCGCGTCGTACATGTCGCGATCCGGCAGGCCGAGACCGCCCTGGCCGATGTTCGCGATGTAGTGCTCGGGATCCTTGTCGTCCTGGCCGACGCCCGTCGTGATCGGCATGCGGCGCTCGAGGCGCGACTGTTGCGCGAACGCGAGCGTCACGTCCTTCGACGTCTTGATCTTCGCGATCGCGTCGAGCTCGGGCTTGAGCGGATCGAGACCCGCCTTCTCGATCGCAGTCTCGTCCATGAACGCGGCGTAGTAGTCGGCGATCTTGCGCTCCTCGCTGCCGGGCGCGCCCTTCGCACCGAGGATGATCGTCTTGGTGCGCTCGTCGCTCTGATCCGACAGCACGCTGAACATGCCGTAGTTCGACTTGTCGGCGGGGATCGGCGTCTTGTCGAGCCACGTGCCGTTCGCGTAGCGGTAGAATGAATCGCCGGGCTTGGCCTTCGTGTCCATGCCGCTGGTGTCGAAGCCGTACGTGCCGTACGCCGGCTTCGCCTTGCCGGTCGACGCGACAGCGGGCGTCGCCGCGGGCATCGATGTCGCGGTGGTCGTCGACGCGGACTGCGTCTGATCCGGCGTCGGCGTGGTGTGGCTGGGCGCGGACTTCGATCCGCATGCCGCGATGAACAGGGTGGCAGCGAGCAGCTTCGATTTCATGCGCAACGTGCTAACGCGAATGCTCCTCGCACGCCAGATGCGACAATCGGGTGTCGCACCCTCGACGCTGCGCGCTATCGAGTGCAGGGAACGCGCGCGCGCGTACAGCCGCTCGTCGATCCGCCGGCCGGAGGCAGCGGCTGCGGCGACGGATCTCCGCTCGCTGTCGACGGTGGTTGAGGGCCAACCGGAGGCGCGACCGTCGGTTGCGTGGCACAGGCGGCGACGAACAAGATGGCGATGAGCTTCATCGACGCGCAGGACCAGCACGCATCATGCCGCGTGCTGACAGGCCTGATTCGCGCGGTTATCACGCTCGGCGCGTATCAACCGGCTCGACGAGAAATCGCGATACGTACCGCTGGTACGTCCGACATCAGTGCCCGAGGTCGCGCACGTCGTAGCCGCACACGGTTCCGCTCACCGCCGTGCCGGAGAACGACAGATTCATCTCGCACGTCGCGCTCGTCGTCTGATCGGAGAACGCGATCGATCCGGTGAGTGCGCTCGGCGAGAAGTGCAGGCTGCCGTCGAGCGCGATGTGCGCCGCGGACACGCAGTTCGTGAACGACGTCTGCAGGTCGTACGTCAGCGCGGTGTCGTCGGCGGTGCCCTTGACCTCGAAGCTGCCCTCGCTCTCGCACGGGCCGATGTAGTCGAGGTTGCGGACGGCCGGCGCGTTCAGCGCCTGCGTGCTCGTCACGGCCTTCTGCTCGGCTGCGTTGACGGCGGTCGTCGTCGCGAGGAACAGGCGCGACGCGTCGTCCTTGGTCGGCTGGCTGCTCGTGCACGCGGACGCGGCGATGACGATCGGAAGCCAGATGCGCATGGCTACGATGATGCCCGGTGGCGTGCTGACCCCGATCTAGCAGTTCCTGGCACATGTAGGTACGGAGCGATCTTGGGCAGTTGCGCGCGCAGACCCCGCTCGAGGCCCGCGCGTTGGATCGGAGCATGAAGTGGTTTTTCTTGGTGCTCGTACTGATCGGGACACACGTCGCCTCCGCCTGCCCGCCCGGCCCCTGCAACAAGTACCGCCACGTGATGCCTCCGCTGCCCGAGCCGGTCGTCAACACGTACACGCGCACCGACCGCGCGGAGCCGCCGGTGTTCTCGGTCGCGCGGATCACGGCGTTCATCACGAGCTCGACGTGGGATGCCTTCCCGCACGGCAAGCGGCTCCGCTTCGTCAAGGCCGACGAGGTGACGCGCACCGCGACGCCGGATCGCATCGTGCTCGTGCGCGAGATCCGCCGCGACGAGGACCTCGCCGTGATCAACGTCGATGGCACCGACTACGCGCTGTACCGCTGCCTCGACGCGAAGCACCGCTACACGTCGTGCCTGTCGCGCTACGTGGTCACCAACTAGAGCGGAAAGCCGATCGAGTCGTTCGGCCCGAAGTCGTCGACCCACGCGACCGGCATCGCGGGCCCGATCTGGAGCGCGGCCCAGCTGTCCTTGCCGACGGCGATCGCGCCTGCGATCGAATCCGGCGCGAGCTTCTTGAGCTCGGTCAGCGCCGCCTTCATCGCCGCGCGGGCCCCGCCGTGCTGCGCACGCTTCGCGATGTCATGCGCGAGCGTGACGCGGAAGATCACCTCGCCGCCCGACGTCGAGATCGCGAACTGATCGTCGGCCCACGTGCCGACGCCCGGCACCGCGGCATCGTCGACATCACCCGCGCGCCGGAACACCGCGCCGCCCGTCGACGTCGCCGCCGCGAGGTTGCCGTTGCGATCGCGCGCGACCGCCCCGACGCCGCCGCCTTGCGAGAACGGCTTGCCCTTCGCGGCCGCGAGCTGCTGCTGTGCGCGGGGCGTGACGAGCGCGCCCGGCGCCGCCGCCTGGATGCCGATCTCCTGCGCGAACCGCGCCGTCCCCGCGCCCGCGATCAACGCGTGCTCCCCGATCTCGAGGACCGCTCGCGCGACGATCACCGGCGTCGCGAGGTCGGGCACCGCGGCGACCGCGCCGACGCGCCGCGTGGCCCCGTCCATCACCGACGCGCATGTCTCGATGGTCCCGTCGCGCGTCAGCGCCGAGCCGACGCCGGCGCCGAACTCGGGATCGTCCTCGAGCACGCGAACCGCCGCGACGACGGCATCGAGTGCGGAGCCGCCGCGCAGCAAGAGGTTGTTGCCAGCCGCCGCCGCCGCTCGCACGCCCGCTCGCATCCGGTCCGCACGCTCGGGCGCGACCGGTCCTGCACCACCATGGACCACGATCATGCGTCCATCGTAGCAACGGTCGCCGATCGCGTAACATCCAACCGCGGTGCAATCGAGTCGTAGCGGTCTGCTCCAGGGCGCGCTCGCCTACGGGCTGTGGGGCCTGGTCGCCGCGTACTGGAAGCTGCTCGCGCACGTCTCGCCGGTCGAGCTGATCGCCCATCGCGCGGTGTGGGGGCTGTTCACGTTCGTCGCGATCACGTTCGCGCTCGGCCAGGGCCCGGCGCTGCGGGTCGCGCTCCGCGACGTGAGGCTCGTCGGCGTGATGTTCGTATCGGCGTCGCTGCTCGCGGTCAACTGGGGCGTGTTCGTCGCGGCGACGGTCAGCGGCCACCTGCTCGACGCGAGCCTCGGCTACTTCATCAACCCGCTCGTGTCCGTCGCGCTCGGCACGCTCGTGCTGCGCGAGCGGCTGCGTCGCCTGCAATGGATCGCGATCGCGCTCGCGACGATCGGCGTCGTGCTGCTCGCATGGCGCGTCGGGCACGTGCCGTGGATCTCGCTGCTGCTCGCCGTGACGTTCGGGCTGTACGGGCTCGTGCGCAAGACGGCGCGCGTCGAGGCGCTCGTCGGCTCGACGATCGAGACGATGCTGATGGCGCCCGTCGCGGCGATCTATCTCGGCGTGCTCGGAGGCGGGGTCGCGGCGCACACGGATGCGTCGACGATGACGCTGCTCGTCGGTACGGGCGTGATCACCGCAGTGCCGCTCGTGCTGTTCACGAGTGCGGCGCGCGCGCTGCCGCTGTCGACCGTTGGCTTCCTGCAGTACCTCGCGCCGACCGGTCAGTTCCTGCTCGCGGTGTTCGCGTTCGGCGAGCCGCTCGCGCGCGATCGCCTTCTCGCGTTCGTGTGGATCTGGGTCGGGCTCGTCGTGTTCTCGATCGATCTCGCACGCGTCTCCCGGAGGTCTTCATGATTACGCCGATCATCCAGGCGCCGATGGCGGGCGCGCACGACGAGCGGCTCGCGATCGCAGTCGCGAACGCCGGCGGGCTCGGCTCGCTGCCATGCGCGATGCTGACGGCCGATGCGATCCGCGCGCAGGTCGCCGCGTTTCGCGCGGCCGTCGATGCGCCGCTGAACCTCAACTTCTTCAGCCACCAGATGCCGCCGGCGGATCCGGCGCGCGAAGCGGCGTGGCAACAGCGGCTCGCTCCGTACTTCGCCGAGCTCGGCGCGGCGCCGACCGGCGGGCCATCGCGAGCGCCGTTCGATGACGCGGCGTGCGCGATCGTCGAGGAGCTGCGGCCCGAGATCGTCAGCTTCCACTTCGGACTGCCGGCCGCCGCGCTCGTCGCGCGCGTGAAGGCGACCGGTGCACGCGTGTGGTCGAGCGCGACGACCGTCGACGAGGCGGTGTTCCTCGAGCGCGCCGGCTGCGACGCGATCATTGCCCAGGGCCTCGAAGCGGGCGGGCATCGCGGGATGTTCCTCACGACCGACGTCATCACGCAGGTCGGCACGTTCGCGCTGCTGCCGCGCGTCGTCGACGCCGTGCACGTGCCCGTGATCGCGGCCGGCGGAATCGGCGACGAGCGTGGCGTCGCGGCCGCGTTCGCGCTCGGCGCATCGGCCGTGCAGATCGGCACCGCGTATCTGCGCACGCCGGAGGCGACGATCGCGTACAAGGCCGTCGTCGGCACCGGCGAGACGTGCGTGACGAACGTGTTCACGGGGCGGCCGGCGCGCGGGATCGTCAACCGCATGATCCGCGAGCTCGGACCGCTCGCCGCCGACGTGCCCGCATTCCCGACGGCGGCACCGATGTTCGCGCCGCTGCGCGCGAAGGCGGAGGCCGCGGGCAGCTTCGACTTCACGCCGCTGTGGGTCGGCCAGGCGGCGTCGCTCGCGCGCGAGGTCTCCGCGGCGGAGGTGACGATGCAGCTCGCTAGCGCAGCACCATCGCGAGGATCGTCAGCACCGCTGCGATCGCGATGAACGCCTTGAGGAACGTCGCGTTGCTCATGTGCCACTCGTCGAGCTCACCCGAGCCCGACGACGATGCCGCCCGCCAGCGCTCACCCATCTCGCGCGTCTCCGACTTCGCCACCCGTAGACGTGACACGGTCATGCCGAAATTCTGCCGCACCGAGCGCGTGAACGCGAATTTCACCAGTAGAACGTGCCGCCGATGACCAGCTCGCCGCCGGACGTGCCGTAACGCGAGAGCTTTTCGCCGGCGGTCGTGTCCGTCATTACCGATTTGTTCTCGCCTATGCCGACGAGCCGGAGCGTCGCGCTCGTCGCCCACGCGCCGAACCGCCGCTCGACACCGCCGCCGATGCGCAGCGCGCCGCGCCCCTGCTTCTCCGTCGAGCTGCCGGTCTTGTCGGCGACCGACTCGACGCCGAGCGACACGAGCACGAACGGATTCCACGCGCGCTCCGCGTTGAAGCGATAGCGCCCCTCGGCGAAGAAGCCGACGAGCCCGATGCCTTGATTGCCGGCGGCGTCGAATGCGAGCGCGACCTCGACCTCGCGCCGGATGCGAAACCGAGCCGCGAGCTCGAGCCCGAGGAACAGCACGCCCTTCGCGCCGTCGGTCTTCGCCTTGAGGATCGTCGGACCGAGCGCGAGATCGACCGACCATCGCCGATCGATCACGCCGGGCGCGGTCTGCACGGTCTGCCCTGGCGCCTGCGCGTGGGCGACAGAAGCCAGCGCTGCGACGAGCAGTAGCGACCGCATCGCGTCATTATAAGGTGATGTTTCGCGACGCGCGCGCCCTGATCTTCGACCTCGACGGCACGCTCGTCGACAGCATTGCCGACATCGCCCACCACCTCAACGATGCGCTCGCCGAGCGCGGGCTTCCGACGCACGCCCCCGAGAGCGTCGCGCAGTGGATCGGCGAAGGCGCGCGGCACCTCGTCATGCGCGCGGTCTCGCAGGCGACGCTGGTCGACGAGGTGCTCGCCGCGTTTCGCACGCGCTATCGCGCGCACCCGGTGATCCACACGCGCGTCTACGACGGGCTGCCGGCCGTGCTCGATCAGCTCGCCCCGGGTCGCGCGCTGTGCGTGCTTTCGAACAAGCCGCACGATCTGACGGTGCAGGTGTGCCGCGCGTTGCTCGCGCGCTGGCCGTTCGCCGTCATCGAGGGCGAGCAGCCGCCCCGCCTACCGAAGCCGGATCCGGCGGGCGTACACGCGATCCTCGGGCCGCTCGGCATCGCGCCGCAGGATGCGGTGATGATCGGCGACTCCGAGATCGACGTCATGACCGCGAAGCGGTCCGGGATGACGTCGATCGCCGTTTCTTGGGGGCTGCGGCCGCGCGCTTTGCTGGCGGACGCGGACGCGCTGGTGGACGAGCCTTCGCAGCTGGCTTCGCTGTTTTCGTAGCCGGCGTTGCGGTCTCGTTCGCGAGCGTCGACTTCATCGCGCGCACGAGCCACGCACGCAGTGCGTCCTCGTCGTGAAACACATCCTCCGGCAGCAGCACCATGTCCTTCGACGGGCCGTGGCCCATCGGGTCGAACTTCTCGGCGCCCTCGAGCGCGACCGCCTCGTCGTAGTCCGCGCCGGTGAGGCGCACGATCGCCGAGCGTCCGAACAGGCCGGCGAACATCTTGCCGGCGATCTTCGCGGCGACGCCGCCGAACATGTTCAACGTCTGGATGCGCGGATCCTTCGGAAGGGCCGCGCGAAACAGCGGATGGTGCTCCGCCGGGATCTTCACCCACGCCATCGCTCGCGCTTGTACCATGGAGGGATGCGGGCGCTGTGCCTCCTCGCGGTCAGTGCCGGCTGCGGCAGTCACCCACCGCCCGCGGATGCGGGCTGCACGCCGTCGATCCTCTACTTGAACCGCAACGGGGGGATGTACGACCACGGAACGTTCGACAGCCCCGCGCGCAACCAGAGCGTGCTGCTCGACGGTCCGCGCACGCTGCCGGCGTGGCCGCGCGATCAACAGGAGTGGGATCTGATGACCGCGTGCATTCGCAGCGGGCTCGCGCCCTTTGCGGTCACGGTCACTGAACAGGAGCCGCAAACGCCACTCTACGTGGAGATCGTGTTCACGACCGCCTACTGGGGTCAGCCGGCGGCGGAGACGATGGTCGTCCCCGCGAGCTGCCTGCCGGAGCACGCGCTCGAGTTCGTGTTCTCCGACTCGCTGCCGCCGACGTACTCGCGCCCGTGCCAGATGGCGCTGATCGGCTACGCCGAGATGACGGCGGACCTCTCGCCGGGCGATGACTGCAAGGACATCCTCAACCTCGGCATGGATTGCGTGCCGGAGCGGATGTTCCTCGACGAGATGGCGACGTGCGTCGATGACTTCGGCCAGCCGACGGCATGCCGGTGCGGCGGCACGACCGAGAATCCGTATCAGACGCTCGCTGCGGCACATCCCGCCTGCCCGTGACGGCACGCGCGGTGCAACACCGCGGGGCATGCTGGAGCCACTCGATTCGTTCGCGCACCGACTGCGCCCGTTTCCCGAGGAGCATGGCGAACCGATGCCCGGTGATTCGCTCGTCGACGCGCCGGACTGGAGCGAGGACTACGCGATCGACATCGCGGCGACCGCGAGGCAGACATGGCCGTGCATGATCGCGGCGACGTGCAGTCTCGCGGGCTGGCGGCCGAGCCGCGTCGCAGAGCCGACCGCGCTCGTGCTCGAGGCGAGGCGAACGTTCGTGCACGTCACGTGGGCGTTCGCGATCCACGACAACGCCTGCGGCAGCTGCCGGCTGCACGTGCGGTTGCGCGCGCGCTACCTCGGACCGGGCACGCTGAGGCCGTTCGCACGCGCGGCGCATGCGGTCGCGAGCGTCACGAATGCGGCGACGGAGCGCGAGATGCTCGAGCAGATTCGCGAGCGCGCGGAGCTAACGGCGCAGCGCGAGCACGTCGTCTAGCCCCAGGCCATCGAAGCGGTCGCTCGCGATGTGCGGGATCAGATACGCGCCGTCGTGGGCGCGCGCCGGTGTCGTCAGCGACTGCCAGCGTGCCTCGAGCGTGGCCCGTTCGCGCTGGCGGCGTTCGACCTTCTCGCGCTCGGCCGCGACCTGCGCGAGGGCCCGGTGCTGCTCGACGCCATCGCGGATCACGCGCGCGACATGCGCGACGTCGAACGGCTTGGGCACGAAGCGGAACACCTCGCCCTGGTTGATGCTCGCCATCGCGGTGTCGAGATCGAGCGAGCCGGTGACGAGGATGCGCACCGTCGACGGCCGCAGCTCGCGCACGCGCGCCGCCAGCTGCACGCCGTTCATCTCGGGCATGTTGTAGTCGGAGACGAGCACGGCGACGTCATGGGCGAGCACCCACTCGAGCGCCTCGGCGGGCTCGGTTGTCGCCATCGGAAGCAAGTGCTCCCCGCGCATCGCACGAGCGAGCGCACGCGCGACGGCGGGATCGTCGTCGACGCAGACGACCAGCGGTGCGCCACTCACGACGCCACCTTCGCGAGCTTGCCGAGCTCCGCGGCGACGGCCTGCATCGTCGGCCAGCGGTCGGCCGCGTTCTTCGCGAGGCAGCGCCGGATCAGCGCGTCGAGGCGAGGCGACAGCGTGCCGAACGGCGATTCGAGCGCCGGGACGGGCGCATGGAGATGGGCGACGCAGGTGTCGTGCGTCGTGACGCCGGCGAACGGCACGCGACCGGCGAGCATCTCGTGCACGACGATTCCGAACGCGTACTGATCGGTCATCTCGGTCGCTCCGTAGCCGCGCACCTGCTCGGGCGCGATGTAGTGCGGCGTGCCGTAGACCTCGTCGGCCGGCTCGCTCGACATCGTGGCCTCGCGGAGCTGCGCGAGACCGAAGTCGATCAGCGTGACGTGGCCGTCGTCGAGCAGCACGTTCGACGGCGTGACGTCGCCGTGCACGACGCCGCGCGCATGGGCCGCCGCGAGCGCCTCGGCGAGCTGCGACGCGACCGACAGCGCGGCCGACGGCGGAAGCGGCCCGCCCATCAGCACGTCGCCGAGCGACACGCCGCCGAGCAGCTCCATCACCAGGTACGGCCGGCGATCCGGCAGGTAGCCGAAGTCGTAGATCTCGACGATGTGCGGATGCCGCAGCCGCGCGACCGCCTGTGCCTCCCGCACGAACCGCTCGACATACAGCCGATCGCGTTCCTGCGCGCGCCGCGCGAGGACCTTGATCGCGTGACGGCGGCCGAGCGTCTCGTGCACCGCCTCGTAGACATCGCCCATGCCGCCGGCTCCGATCGGCGCCACGACGCGGTAGTGACCGATGCGATCGCCTTCGACGAGCTCGCGTCCCGCCGCATCCCCCGCGAGCACGAGCAGCTCCGCACTCGGGCGCTCGCCATGCGACACGGTCAGCACGACATCGCGCTGCAGCTCGCGCGACCGCACGCGCGTGCGCCCGGTGCCACCGCTGTCGACATTGCAGACGAACCCGAGGCGGGCGATCACATCGCGCGCGAGCACGTCATCGATCGCGGAGCACGCGAGCAGCTCGCCGGCGCGCGCGACCGCGATCGTGTAGCAGTCGCGGCTCGGCTCGATCCGGACCGTTTCCGCGTTGGACGCGAGCGCCGCGTCGAGCACCACATCTGCCACCTCGATCGGGTTCACCATGCACGCTGATGAATCGGCGGCCGCGCCGAACGATCGAGGTGATCGCGAGACCTACATCTACTGCGCGACCACCGGAGTTTCGGGCGTATGCACGAGCGCCGTGCTGTTGGCATGGAGTTTCTCGTTCTCCGCAACGGCGGCCGCCGCGAACCGGCGCACGTCCGACAGCACGTCGACCGCGAGATCCGGCGCGTACTTCGCGGTCGTCTGGGCAGCGAGGGTCGCGAGCTTGTCGTCGGCGTGCCACTCGTTCGTCTGCTGGCTCGCCATCACGGCGCGCCGGGTCGTGAACATCAACAGGCCGGTCTTGACGTCGAACATCGTCGCCTCGATGTACCCGTACACCTCGTGCTCGCGCCCCGGCGCCATCAGCGCGCCAACGCCGGTCACGTACGCCCACGCCCACACGCCGTGGTGCGCCTTCTTCGCGAGCACCTCGCGGTACAGGATCACGTAACGCAGCCGGTACCGCGCCGACACCTCGCGCAAGGCCTCCATGCCGAGCGCGCCCGAGGGAATCGGCATCATCTCGGTCACGAGCGAGAAAGACGGATCCTTGCGCAGCTGCTTCACCAGCGGCGCGACGCCGGGCGGCACGCGCTCGTAGTCCGGACTCGGCCCGCGCCAGTCGGTCGCCGTCAGGATCGGCAGCACGCCGACGCGCGACGGCAGATCCAGCTCGATCGGCGACCCGAGGATCTTCTGCAGCGCATCCTCGCTGAGCTGTCCGTTCGGATCGCGCGCGAACAGCGATCGATCGAGCGGCGGCGGAGCAGCGGGAGACGCCATCGACGGCTGCGATGCCGCCATCGGCGCCGACGCCATCTTCGCGCGAGACGCACAAGCACCCACGAGAACCAAGATGATCAGGCTGAGTCGTGTCACGCCTTCTCAACGCGCACGAGCCACCGCGCTTACGCCACGTAGCTGATCTGCCACTCGCGATCGGCGATCTCGACGACATCACCGCACTTCTTCCCGAGCACGGCCGCGCCAACCGGCGACGCAGGCGTGATCACGCTCAGGATCCCATCGCCACCCGGCCCGGTCAGCGTGATCCCCGCCCCAACGGGTGCGACGAACAACGTCCGTCCCTCGCCGCTGTCCGCATCCTCGATCTCGACGATCGCGCCGACCGCGACCTTCGCCATCGCCGCCGGCTTCCACTGCGCGACCGCATCGACCTCCGCGAGTGCCTGCTGCGCGCGCCGCTGCTGCGCCTTGCCGAGCGTGCCCTGCTGATGCGCCGCGCGTGCGTCCTCGCGCTTCTCGTCGGGCGTCGCGCCGTCGCGCGCCTCCGCAGTCGTCGCATCGCGGGCCGCGAGCGCGGCACGGGCCGTCGCCTGCAGCTGGCGCACGAGCTGGGCGACGAGGTCGAGCTTGTTCATGGCGCGATCGTCGTGCGCCGCCGTCTTGCTCGCAAACTTTCGGCCGAGCAGTGCGATACGATGATCGGGTGCTGCGCAGCGTGCTCGTCGTGGTGTTGCTCGGTGGCTGCTCGTTCTTCACGATGCACAGCCCGCACGGCCCGGGGCCGCCGGAGTGCGAGGACGGCTATGCCTATCCGGCGGTCGACACGATCCTCGCGATCGCGGCGCCGTTTCTGATCTACGAGGCGATCTTTCACAGCGAGTCGCCGAACACGCCCGTCGAGGATCGGCAGTTCGATGCGGCACTCGGCACGGTTGCGCTGTCGATGCCCGCCATGGCCGTCGAAGGGACCGCCGCGATCTACGGATTCATCAAGCGCGACCGCTGCGAGCGCGCGAAGCGCGACTACGTGCAGCTCGTGACGCCTCCGCCGTACCTCGTGCCGGCTCCGCCGCCGGGGCCGGGCGGGGTTCCGCCAGCGCCGCCTCCGTGATCAGCCGCCCGTGAACAGCTGGCGGAACAGCGGGTCGATGCCCGGCTGCTTCTCCTCGAGGATCTGCCGCATGCGGTGCTCGACCTGCGGCTTCATCTCGGGATGCGTGAGGATGTAGAAGCGAGAGTCGCGGATTGCGCGGACGACGTCGTCGGCGACCTTCTCGGCGGGAATGCCGGACGCGACGAGCTGATCGAGCACCGCCGCGAACTTCGATGCGGTCGGCGAGGCGTCGCGCGGTGCGCTCGCGTCGGCGGAGCGCGGGCGGTTGCGGTGCGAGCTCGCGATCTTGGTCTTGACGAAGCCGGGGCAGAGCACCGAGACGCCGACCTTCGCGCCGACGAGCTCGAGCTCCTTCGCGAGACACTCGGACAGCGCGACGACCGCGTGCTTGGTCGCGGTGTACGGGCCCATGAACGGCGTGGAGGTCAGGCCGGCGATCGACGCGGTGTTGACGATGTGGCCTTCCTCGCCTGACGCGAGCAGCGGAGGCACGAGCAGGCGGATCGCGTGGGTGACGCCGCGCAGGTTGACGTCGATCGTCCACGTCCAGTCGGAGTCGGTCAGCTGCCACATTGGGCCACCGCCCCCGCCGACGCCCGCGTTGTTGCAGAGGATATGAATCGGGCCGGCGTGCTCGAGCGCCTGCGCGGTCGCCGAGGCCATCTGATCGGCCGACGAGACATCGGCGCGCAGCGCGAGCACGTCGGCCCCGGCGGCGCGGAGAGCGGCGGCCGCGGCGTCGAGCGGGCCTTGCTCGATGTCGACGAGGACGAGGCGGACCTTCTCGGCAGCGAGGCGGTGGGCGAGAGCGAGGCCGATGCCAGAGGCGCCGCCGGTGATCCAGGCGGCCTTGTTCGCGAGGTCCTTCATCGCGCGGAGCGTCGCACGGGCGCGGCGCGCTCGGGGATTTTCTGCCTGCCCGATCGGACGGTGCGAGGAGAGGCACGCGTGATTACAGGTGATGCATGACCAATGACGCGCGCGCGATCGAGCAGCGGTTGCTCGAGCTCGCGTACACGACCGACACGAAGCTGACCGCGACCGCGCTCGCGTACTTTGCGCCGTGCTCGGTCGAGGATGCCTCGCGGGTCCTCGAGGATCTGGCCGGGCGCGGCACGCTGACGATGGACATCGAGGACGATGGCGCGATCGTGTACGCGATGCCGGGCCGGCAGAAGCTCGGCGCCCAGCAGGCGGCGCCCTCGTGGCCGTCGTCGTGGTTGCGGCGCGAGGTCGGGCTGGCGCGCGTGCCGCGGCGCGGGCGGAAGAGTCCCGCGGCCGCGGCGGTGCTGAGCGCACTCGTGCCGGGTGCGGGCCATGCGTATGCGGGCCATGCGCTCGCCGCCGTGCTGTGGTTCATGGCCGTTGGCGTCGGCTACGCGCTCGTGCTGCCCGGCCTGTTGCTCCACGTGTGGTGCATGGTGTCGGCGGCGCGCAAGGCGCAGGCGCTCGAGGCGCCGCCGCGGCCGATGCTGCTTGCCGCCTAGCGGTAGTCCCAGTGGAGCAGCACGGCGTCGCCCCGCCGCGCGGCCCCGCCGAAGAACTCGTTGATGAATGCGGCCGGCTCGTGCGCCGACTCGAGGCGCGTAAACGCCACGTGTCCCGCCTGCACGAGATCGGGCGCGAGCGCGATCAAATTATTGCCGAGGTAGTGCGCGGGCGCTGCGCCGACGAGGCACGCGAGCTCGATCGACGACGGCCACAGCGGCGACGGCACGACGAGGTCCTCGTGAACGCGCTGGAGCGCGGCCGCATGGTTGCCGCGCGTCGCGGCGGGCGTGAGGAAGCCCCACAGGTCGCGATCGCGGACGGTCGTCGCGAATGCGGCGTGGGACGGCGGTGTGACCGCGGCGACGAGCTCGGCGATCGCGAGGCGACCGACCGTGCGGCGCTTCGGGCCGTAGGTCTGGGCCTCGTTGTTGCGCGCGAGCTCGACCAGCTCCTCGGGTGAGGGCGGTGCGATCGAGGTGTAGATCGCGGCCATCGGCATCGCGCCGGCCGATTGTAGCAGTGGCGAGATCCGCCAGGTCGGCTACGGTTCGCCCGTGGTGACCGAAACTATTCGTGGCCAGGGCCTGCGCCAGGAGCGGGTCCTCGCGTCGAAGCAGTTTCGCGAGGGCTCGTTTCGCAACACGCACGGCGTGCGCGACGGCCTGAGCGGACCGCGCGGCAGCGTCCTGCGCGAGTGGATGTTCGGCGGCCAGGAGCGGCGACCGCCGATCGCGCTGCCGGTCGAGCGACCGCACGAAGCGTGGGCCACGCGCGTCGAGAGCGGGCTTCGCACGACGTGGCTCGGACACTCGACCGTGCTGCTCGAGCTCGACGGCCGGCGCATCCTCACCGATCCGGTGTTCGCGAGGCGCATCGGTCCCGGCAGCCTGATCGGACCACGACGCTTTCACCCGGTGCCGGCGGAGGTGCGCGAGCTGCCGCCGCTCGATGTCGTGCTGCTCTCCCACGATCACTTCGACCACCTGTGCGCACCGACGATGCGCGAGCTAGCGGCGACCGGCGTGCCTGTCATCACCGCGCTCGGCGTCGGCGCGCACCTCGAGAAGTGCGGCTTCGCGCCCGCGCAGATCACCGAGCTCGACTGGCACGAGAGCGCGATCGTCGGCGGCGTGCGTTTCACCGCCACACCCTCCCAGCACTTCAGCGGCCGCTCGCTCGGCGGTCGCAACAAGACGCTGTGGGCGAGCTGGGTGATCGAAGGCGAGCGGCACAAGGTCTTCTTCAGCGGCGACACCGGCCTCACCGACGAATTCGCCGCGATCGGCGCCGCGCACGGCCCGTTCGATCTCGTCATGCTCGAGATCGGCGCGTTCCATCCGAGCTGGGGATCGATCCATCTCGGACCCGCGAATGCTCTCGAAGCGTTCACGATGCTCGGCGGCGGCACGATGATGCCGGTCCACTGGGGCACGTTCTCGCTCGGCCTTCACGCGTGGGACGCGCCCGGCGAGGAGCTGCTCGCGCTCGCCCCGCGTCACAACGCGCGCGTGCTCACGCCGATGCTCGGCCTGCCGTTCGAGCCGGCGCACGTCGACGGCCCGCGCCCGTGGTGGCGCCAGCTGTCACCGCAATTGTCGCGCACGGTCACTGGCGCGGCCGGCCCGGCGTGACTACGAAGGCGCGCATGCAGGCAGCAGCGCGCAAGGTCGTCATTCACTCGGCGGGCGGTCACGACAAGCTGAAGGTCGAACACGCCTCGGTCCCCGCTCCCGGCCCCGGCCAGGTGCGCATCGACGTCAAGGCGATCGGCGTCAACTACGCCGACGCGATCATCCGCATGGGCCTCTACGCGAGCGCGAAGGAGCTGGTCGGCTGGCCGATCACGCCCGGCTTCGAGGTCGCGGGCACGATCGGCGCCGTCGGCGAGGACGTGCGCGACCTCAAGGTCGGCGACGCGGTCCTCGCCGTGACCAAGTTCGGCGGCTACGCCTCGCACGTCGTCGTCGACCGCCCGTACGTGTTCGCCAAGCCCGCCGCGCTGAGCTTCGAGCAGGCCGCCGCGCTCTCCGCCGTCTACATGACCGCGTGGTACGCGCTGTTCGAGCTCGCGCATCCACGCCGCGGCGCCAAGGTCCTCGTCCACTCGGCCGCCGGCGGCGTCGGCAGTGCGCTGGTGCAGATGGCGAAGCGCGTCGGCTGCGAGGTCACCGGCGTCGTCGGGCGCAGCGCGAAGGTCGCGGTCGTCGAGGGCCTGGGCGCCGATCACGTGATCGACAAGTCGACGCAGGACCTCTGGCGCCAGGCCAAGCGCATCGCCCCGCAAGGCTTCGACGTGATCCTCGATGCGAACGGCGTCTCGACGCTAGGCGCGAGCTATCGCGCGCTGCGCCGCACCGGCAAGCTCGTCGTCTACGGCTTCAGCTCGATGATGCCGAAGACCGGCGGCAAGCCGAACTACCCCAAGCTCGCGATCGACTACGTCCGCACGCCGCGGTTCAACCCGCTCGACATGACGAACGACAGCAAGTCGGTCCTCGCGTTCAACCTCAGCTACCTGTTCGACCGCGTCGACCTGCTGCAGGAGGCGATGCGCGACATCTTCGCGTGGATCGACGCCAAGCAGATCGCGGCGCCGCAGGTGACGACGTATCCGCTGGGCGACGTCGCGCGCGCGCACGCCGACATCGAGAGCGGCACGACGACGGGCAAGCTCGTCCTCGTTCCGTAGCCGCCGAAAACGCGAAAGCCCGCTTGGTAGCGGGCCTTCGGTCGTCTCCCGCCGGGTGGCGGGTCGGTTCGATGCTCGCCGGGTGGCGAGCGCGGCGCCGGGACAGCGCGCCGGTTAGGGTTGGATGCGCGCGCGAGACGCTCGGGTGAGCGCGACGCGAGCGCGAGCGGACATCACGAGCAGCCGGAGGTCGAGCCGCAGTTCGGGCACTTGTGGCAGGCGCCGTTGCGGACCATCAGCGTGCCGCACTCGTGGCACGGCGGCGCGTCCGTCTCCTGGACCCACGCGCGGTCTTTGACTTCCACCGGGATCACCGCCTCGGACGCACCGGCCTTCACCTCGACCGAGATGAAGTCCTTGGCCAGGAGCGGGACCTTGGGGAGGTCGAGCTGCGCGGTGCGGGCGGCGGGGTGGCGCTCGGCGAGGCCGGCACCGTCCTGCGGGAAGCGGATCGCGAGCCAGCGGAACAGGTAGTCCATGATCGAGGTGGCGATCGGGATCTCCTGGTTGCCGGTGAAGCCGGACGGCTCGAAGCGCGTGCCCTTGAACTTGTCGATCAGGACGTGCAGCGGGACGCCGTGCTGGAGGGCGAGCGAGATCGAGGTCGCGAACGAGTCCATCAGGCCGGCGATGACCGAGCCTTCCTTCGCCATGCGGACGAAGATCTCGCCGGGCGAGCCGTCCTGGTACATGCCGACGGTGATGTAGCCCTCGTGGCCGCCGATCGAGAACTTGTGCGTGAACGAGGCGCGCTCGTCCGGCAGCTTGTAGCGGTTCGCCATCGGCGGACCGGCCGGGCGGGTCTTGCGCTCGCGCAGGGCGAGGACGAGACGGCGCTCTTCGGGCGAGAGCAGCTCGAGCGGGTCAACGTTCGCGGCGACCGCGGTCTGCGAGCCGTTCGAGGTCGCCTGGTTGAGGTTCGTCGAGAGCGGCTGCGTGCGCTTGCAGCCGTCGCGGTAGACCGCGATCGCCTTGAGGCCGAGCTTCCAGGCCTGGATGTACGCGTCCTCGATGTCCTCGACCGTGCACTCGGTCGGCAGGTTGACCGTCTTGCTGATCGCACCCGAGAGGAACGGCTGGACCGCCGACATCATGCGGATGTGGCCCATGTAGTGGATCGAGCGCGTGCCGTTCGAGCTGCGGAAGGCGCAGTCGAAGATCGGGAGGTGCTCGTCCTTGAGGTGCGGCGCGCCTTCGATCGTGTCGTGCGCGTCGACATGGGCGATGATCGCTTCGACTTCCTTGTCGGTGTAGCCGAGCTTGGACAGCGCGGCCGGGACCGAGTTGTTGACGATCTTGAGCAGACCGCCGCCGACGAGGCGCTTGTACTTGACGATCGCGATGTCGGGCTCGATGCCGGTCGTGTCGCAGTCCATGAGGAACGCGATCGTGCCGGTCGGCGCGAGGACGGTCGTCTGCGCGTTGCGGAAGCCGTACTTCTCGCCGGTGGCGATCGCGCCATCCCACGAGTCGCGGGCCGCCTGCGTCAGCTCGTTCGGAACGAGCGAGTGATCGATGCGCTCGACCGAGCCGCGGTGCTTGCGCATGACGCGGAGGAACGGCGTCTCGTTGTCGGTGTAGCCGGCGAACGGGCCCGTCGCATCGGCCGCGATCTTGGCGGACTGGTGATAGGCCTCGCCGCACATGATCGCGGTGATCGCGGCGGCGTAGGCGCGGCCGGCCTCGCTGTCGTACGGCAGCGAGCGCGACATCAGCAGCGCGCCGAGGTTCGCGTAGCCAAGGCCCAGCGGGCGGAAGCGGTAGCTGTTCTCGGCGATGCGCTCGGTCGGGTACGCCGAATTGTCGACGATGATCTCCATCGCCGTCAGCGTGGTCTGGCAGCCGCGCTTGAACGCCTCGATGTCGAACTCGCCGTCGGCGCGGCGGAACCGCATCAGGTTCAGCGACGCGAGGTTGCAAGCGGAGTCATCGAGGAACATGTACTCCGAGCACGGGTTCGACGCGTTGATCCGCGCCGTGTTGATG
Source organism: Deltaproteobacteria bacterium (assembly GCA_019237945.1). GTDB lineage: Bacteria > Myxococcota_A > Polyangia > Haliangiales > Haliangiaceae > JABFXX01. Next base: position 18,325 of record JAFAOG010000411.1, read on the forward strand.
CACGGATGCCAGTCGTTGATCGTCGTGTCGTACTGCATGCCGGGATCGCCGCAGATCCAGGCCGCCTCGGCCATCTTGCGCATCAGCTCGCGGGCCTTGTGCGTCTCGACGACCTTGCCGTTGGTGACGGACTTCGTCGCGAACTCGCCATCGCGGATGACCGCGTTCATGAACTCATCGGTCACGCGGACCGAGTGGTTCGCGTTCTGGTAGTTGACCGAGTCGTACGCGCCGCCGACGACGTTGAAGCCGCCGTCGTAGCCGGCATCGATCAGCGCCCACGCCTTCTTCTCCTCGATCGACTTGCAGTCGATGAAGTCGACGACGTCCGGGTGATCGATGTTGAGGATCACCATCTTCGCCGCGCGCCGGGTCTTGCCGCCGCTCTTGATCGCGCCGGCGAACGCATCGAAGCCACGCATGAACGACACCGGGCCGCTCGCCGTGCCGCCGCCGTTGAGGTGCTCGCGCGAGCTGCGCAGCGACGACAGGTTCGAGCCGGTGCCCGAGCCGTACTTGAAGAGCATGCCCTCGGTCTTCGCAAGGCCGAGGATCGAGCTCATCGAGTCATCGACGGAGTTGATGAAGCACGCGCTGCACTGCGGATGCGCCTCGACGCCGACGTTGAACCAGACCGGCGAGTTGAACGCCATCTTCTGGTGGAGGAGGAGGTGGACCAGCTCGTCGCGGAACGCCCACGCGTCGGCTTCGGTCTTGAAGTAGCCGTCCGCCTTGCCCCAGCCGTAGATCGTATCGGCGACGCGGGCGACCATCTGGCGGACGCTCGACTCGCGCTCGGGGGTGCCGAGCGTGCCGCGGAAGTACTTCTGGACCACGACGTTGGTCGCCGTCTGGGACCAGGTGCGCGGGAACTCGACGCCGCGCTGCTCGAAGAACACCTTGCCGTCGGCACCGGAGATCACCGCATCGCGGCGCTCCCACTCGACGGTCTCGAACGGGTCGACACCCTGGCGCGTGAAGAAGCGCTCGAACACCAGACCCGGGCGCTCATCCTTGATGACGCGGCTGGTCTTCTTGATCGCTTGCTTCTGGGCCTGATGGTCGACTCCCTGAGCGTGTCCCGGAGCGACGGCGGACGACTTCACGAGCATGACCCCTCCTGTTCCTCGATTGCGTTGGCGGCGTTGAAATGGTGGCGATGGCGCATTCCGGACATAGGAGTCCCGCTGGCAGATGGCGGGCATCTGCCGGGAACCCCTCCTGAATGTGCGGCGCGACTAGTGCTGGACGGCGTGGATGACGAAGACTTGCGGTTGCGGTTCGCGTTGACGTGCTTGGATGCGAGGTGACGGCTCTAGCAGGTCGGTGTGACGTTCACATCGCGTTTCCCCAGAAACGCAGGTCACAGGGCTCTACTAGGGGCGAATCTCCATGGACAAGGCATGCCTCGGCGGAGCTTCTTTGTACTTAGGCCGTTAGGACTGGGCAAGAAAAAGTGCGCTATATTTGGGGGCTCGCGCGGGAGCATGTCCTACATCTAGTGTGGCATGAAGTGAGATATCCACGTGGACTACTTGTGGATTGAGGGTGGATTGAGGGTGAATCCGGATCGGTTTCGTGAGGGATTCTCAGACGTTGTTGGACGCTGTGGATAAGGCTGTGGGCGGGTGAAAAAGGGTGAATTGACGCGGCGGGTTACGGGGAGATCCCGGTGAGAAAAAAATTTGTGTTCAGGTCCGGATTGGTGTGGAAGGAAGGGTTTTCGGTGACGCGTCGGTGACGCGCTGCCGATCCCCCGTCCCAACCCGGACGCCCTACCGGAAGTGGCGCAGCTCGGCGGCCGCGCGCGCCCGAATTTGCTTGTTCGGGTGCGACTTTGCCGTCTCTTCGAGGTACGGCCGGGCGGTCTCGCCGAGGTCCTCGCGCAAGAAGCTCTCGATGCGGTCGTCGACGTCCGGGGTCGTGTTGAAGCCGCGCAGGACGGTCTTGATGAGCTCGGGATCGCTGCGCAGCGACGGGTCGAGCTTGATCGCGTCGCGGAAGCTCTTGATGCCGTCGGTCCACCACAGCTTGTTGAAGTAGAGCTTGCCGGCGGCGACGGCCAGCGCGGCGCTCTCGGGATTCTGCTTGCGGGCGCGCACCAGGGACTGCAGCGCGGCCTCGGGATCGCCGGCCTGCGCGAGCTCGGTCGCGTGGGCGAGCGCGGCGGCGACCGGATCGTCGGCGGCGGCGCTGCCCGCCGAACCCTGGACGATCGGCGGCGTGACGGCCGGCTTGCTGCCCTTGTGACCGCTGGCGACCACGGCGATCACGACGATCAGTGCGAGCAGCCCACCGCCCGCGATCGCGAGCTGCTTTCGCGACAGCGGCAGGCCGCGCGGCGCGCGCACCGGGGCTGTTCGTTCGGCCCTTCCCGACGCACTGGGCTCGGCGGGGACCGGAGCGCTTGGCTCGGCGAGGACCGGGGCCGGCGCGGCCGTGAACGCGGGCTCGTGGGGCGCGGAGGGATCGCGCGGAGGCGTCGGAGGCGGCGCGAACGGCGCGGCGGGCGGCGGCGACGGCGCGGGCGGCGGCAGCGGCGCGGTCTGCTGCGCGATCGACAGGCTGTCCTGCGGCGGCATCGGGCTCGACGGCTCGGTGATCGGCGTGACGAATGCCGACGGCACGGTCCAGCCCGACGGCGTCGCGACCTGCGGAGCCGATCCCGGCCCGGTCATCGCCTGCGGGACCGCGCGCGCGAACACCTGGGCGGCGCCCTTCTTGAGCGCGGAGTCGATCGCGGCGGCCATCGCCGTGGCGTCGGCGAACCGATCCTTGGCATCCTTCGCGAGCGCCTTCGCAACGACCGCCTCGAGATCGCCGAAGTCCATGCCCGGCGCGATGTCGGCCAGGCGCGGCGGCGGCTCGCTGATGTGCTTGCGCACGACCGTGATCGGATCGTCGGCGAGGAACGGCTTTCTGCCGGTCAGCATCTCGAACAGCATCACGCCGCACGCGTAGAGATCGGTGCGCCCGTCGAGGTTGCCGCCCTTGCACTGCTCGGGCGCCATGTAGTTCGGCGTGCCGACGACGATGCCGGTCGTCAGCTTCGTGCTGCCTTCGGTCAGGCGCGCGAGGCCGAAATCGAGGATGCGGACCTGCTCGCCGATGCCGGTCTGCTCCGTGACCATGATGTTCGCGGGCTTGATGTCGCGATGGATGATCCCGATCTCGTGCGCGTGGGCGAGCCCCGAGAGCACCTGCTTGAGGATCGCGGCCGTGCGCGGAAGCTCGATGCGGTGATCCTTGTCGAGGATCTGCTGCAGGCTCGTGCCGCGGACGAGCTCCATGACGAGGAACGGCTTGTCGTCGTGGACGCCGAAGTCGATCACGCTGACGCAGTGCGGATGCTCGAGCATCGCCATCAGCTTCGCCTCGCGCTCGAACCGCTGGCGGCTCGCGAGCTCGTCGGGGAGCGCCTCGTGCATCACCTTGATCGCGACCGCGCGCCCGAGCTTGACGCGCTCGCCGCGATACACGCTGCCCATCGCGCCTTCCGAGATCGGCGAGATGACCTTGTAGCGGCCGTCGAGCACGGTGCCGCTGAGGTCGAAATCGCTCACGCGTAAGACGATAGCAGGTGTGGTACCCACGTCGCATGCGCTGCGCCCTCGTCCTCGCGGCCCTCGTGGCATGCAGCCAAGGCAAAGCGCCCGAGCCGGCTCGTGAAGCTCGGATCGTGTCGCTGACCCCCTCGGCGACCGAGGTCGTCGCGGCGCTCGGCGCGGACAAGCAGCTCGTCGGCGTCGACGAGTACTCGGACTTTCCCGCAGCCGTGAAGCAGCTGCCGAAGGTCGGGTCGTTCCTCGCGCCGAACCTCGAGGCGATCGTCGCGCTCCGCCCCACCGTCGTGATCGTCGACGACATCCATGGCCAGACCGCCGGCGCGCTGCGCGATGCCCACATCCACGTCGTCGAGTGCGCGATGCACGCGCTTCCCGATCTGCGCGCCGCGTTGACGGCGGTCGGGCACGACCTCGGCCGCGACGCCGAGGCGAAGGCCGCGATCGCAAAGCTCGATGCCGCGATCGACGCCGCTCGCCACGCGCCCCAGCACGTCAAGGTGCTCGCGGTGATCGATCGCGAGGCGGGCGGCCTGGGCAACCTCGTCGCGGTCGGCCCGGGCAGCTGGGTCGACGAGCTGCTCGCGGTCGTCGGCGCGCAGAACGTGCTCGTCAATTCGCCGGTGCGTTACCCCAAGGTCACGCAGGAAGAGGTGCTGCGCGGCGCGCCCGACGTGATCCTCGATCTATCGCAGGCCGCGACCGACCTCGCGCCGTGGTCGCAGGTCGACGTGCCGGCGACGCGCGAGCACCGGGTCGTCGCGCTGCCGATGTTCGTGTCGCGTCCGACCGTGCGCGTCGACGAGGCGATCGCCGCGATCGAGAAGGCGCTAGCGCGCTGACTCGTCCTGGCGCTGCGCGTGCTCGAGCAGGATGTGCGTGACGCTCGCGTCGAGCTCGATCGCGCCCGGCGCCGGCGAGCCCGCCGACAATTCGAAGAACCCGTGCTTCCAGTCGAGCACGGCCATGACGATCTCGCGTGCATCGCCCTCGAGCTCGCTCGACCGCGCGCGCACGATCTTGCCCTCGACGAAATCGATCCACGCGACGAGCTGATCGCGCGTGATCGCGAGCTGCCCGGTCTTCTTCTCCGTCTCGAGCATCTGCATCAGCGACGGCAGGTTGAGCTCGGAGAGCGTCCCGCGCAGCACGACGCGCTCGGGATCGCGCTGGCTCGCCCGCGCCCACCGGCGAGCGCGCAGGATGATCTCGAGCACGGTGAACGGCTTGGGGATGAAGTCGACCGCGCCGAGCTGGAACGCCTGCAGCCGCGCGAGGTCGGTCGCGTTCGCCGACATCATCATCACCGGCACGCTCGCCAGCTCGGGATGGCGTCCCATCTCCTGCAGCACGTGCAGGCCGTCGACGACCGGCATGTCGCGCTCGACCAGTGCGACGTCGGGCGCCTTCGACAGGCAGCTGCCGAGCGCCTCCATGCCGTTGCTCGCCGTCGCGACCGAGAAGCCCGCCGTGCCGAGCGCGGTCGAGAGCCGCTCGAGGATGCGCGTCTGCGAATCGGCGACGAGGATGCGCAGGTCGGCGGCCGGTCGCTGCGACGATTGGTGCCGCTCGAGGATCCGCGCGAGCGCGTCGAGGAACGCCTCCTCGGTCGGACGCATCGGCTCGCGAAACATCACGCCGACGCCGGGGAACCGGCCGAGCGTGCGCGCTTCCATGTCGCCGAGCGCGTGCGTCACCTGGCCCGTCATCACGTGGCGCTGGCCGTTCGGCGAGATCACGACCTGCACGACCGAGCCGGGTGCGAGCGGCGGCGAGAGCCGCACGAACATCCCGAACGGCGAGAGGTCCTGCGAGACCGCCTTGATCTTCTTGCCCGCGGTGATCAGCTCGACCGGGAGGTTCATGACCACGCGATCGTTACGGCGGCGCACGATCGCGATCGTTAACTTGTTTGGCGGTACAACACCAGCGTGTGGCTCCAGCTCAGCGATGTCGACGTCGAGCTCGGCGGCCGCAGCGTGCTGCGCGGCGTGTCGGCCAGCGTAAGCGCAGGTGATCTCGTCGTCGTCGTCGGGCCCAACGGCGCGGGCAAGTCGACGCTCGTGCGCACGCTCGCGGGCTTACTCCCGCCGTCGCGCGGCAGCGTGAGCGCGTTCGGCCGCGATCCGGCGCGCGGCGATCGCCGCATGATCGCGCGCGACCTCGCGTACCTGCCGCAGCAGTACGAGCTGGCGTTTCCGTTCATCGTCGAGGAGGTCGTGCTGCTCGGCCGCTACGCGCGCCAGACCGGCCTCGGGCTCGCGAGCGACGAGGACCTCGCGGCCGCGCGCGCGGCGATGCTGGCGTGCGACGTCACGGCGCTTGCGGGGCGGCGGTTCGATGAACTATCGGGCGGTGAGGCGCGCCGCGTGATCCTCGCGCAGGCGCTGTGTCAGGGCGCGCGCTGCTTGCTGCTCGACGAGCCGACGACCGGCCTCGATCCGGCGCACGCGCGCGGGGTGCTCGAGCTATTGCGCGCGCAGTGCGACGGCGGCTCCGCGGCGGTCGTCGTCACACACGATCTCGACCTCGCGCTCCGCCACGGCGGCACGATGTGGCTCATCGCCGATGGTCGCATCGCCGCGCGCGGCACCCCAACCGAGGTCCTCGCCGCCGACGCCACGCGCGCCGCGTTCGGCCTGCCGATCCACGTCGGCGCCCTGCCGAGCGGCGAGCGCTTCGCGGTGCCCGCATGAGTCGGCCCATCGATCCGATGACCCGTGCGGCGCATGGGCTCGTCGAGGCGACAACGCTGCATCGGCTCGTCGAACCGCCAACCCTGTATCGGCTCATCGACCCGACGACCCGCATCAAGCATCGGCTCATCGCCGATAACGCCACAACCCGCACCGCGCATCGCCGCTGC
>JAFAOG010000265.1 GCA_019237945.1 Deltaproteobacteria bacterium
GCTCGACGCCCAGCTCCTCGAGGACGGCGGAGCGCGTGCGGGCGAGGCCGCGGACGATGTGGCCCTGCTTGACGAGCGCGGCGCACAGGTGCTCGCCGAGGAAGCCGGTCGCGCCCGTGACGAGGACACTGGTCTTCATGTGCGCTCCTCGTCTTCGTCACGCACGGTCTTGCCGTGCGCGGCGAGCCACTCGGCCTTCGGGGTGAGGCCGGCGTCGCCGAGCGTCCAGGCGGCGTCGCGCGGGGCGAGCCGGCGGATCACGGATTCGACGTGGTACGTGATGTTGCGGTACTGCTGGCTGCGCGGGACGTCCTGCGCGAGCTTGGCGACGTCCTGGTACGTGAGGAACGGGCCGACGTAGGACGCGACTCGCTCGCCACGCTTGGGCAGGTAGCGACCCTTCGGCATCGCCTCGTGCGTGCGGTGCAGGTACATCGGAAGGATGCCGCACTTGTTCTGCATCGCGAGGTAGCCGAGCGAGGGCTTGAAGTCGGCCATCACGCCCGTGTCGCTGCGCGTGCCTTCGGGGAAGATGAGCAGGATGTAGCCGTCGCGGATGACCTCGCCCGCGAGGCGCAGGGACTCGCGCAGGGAGCCGTGGCGCTCCATCGGCACGACGTTGGTGAAGTTCTCGAAGTACATCCGGCGGACCGGATCGTCGAAGAAGTAGTCCTTGGCGCCGAGCGCGACGAGCGCCTCGCCCTGCTCGCCCAGCGCGTACTTGACGAGGCCGGTGTCGAGGTGGCTCGCGTGGTTCGCGGCGACGATGTAACCGCCGAACGGCGGGACGTTGGCGCCGCCGTAGATGTTCGTCTCGAGCACGCGCTCGTACAGCGCCTTCATCCCGCCGCGCAGCGCACGGCGACCGAGCGAGACGAGCGGCCGCGGGACATCGATGTCGTCGTTCTCGGCCTTCTCGTCGGCTTCTTTCTCGCGGCGCAGCCGATCGCGGCGCGGCTTGTCGGCCTTCGACTTGGCGCCCAACCGCGCGACGAGCTTCTCGACGTCGGCGACCGTCTCGAGGCCGACCAGCTCCCCCGGATCCGGCAGGTTGACGCCGGCCGCTTCGAGCGCGACCGCGAGCTCGGTGAACATCAGCGAGTCGAAGCCGAGCTCGGCGAGCACCGTCGCGGACGTGATCGTGCCGCGCTTCTTCTGCGAGACGTCGGCGAGCACGTCGTAGAGCCAGGTGTCGCCGCCCGCCTGCCCTTCCAGCTGCTTGATCTCGGCGCCGGCCTTCGCGGCGCGCTCGAGCTTCTGGAGCTCCTTGATGACCTCGCGGCGCTTCACCTTGCGCGTCGACGTCTTCGGAAGATCGAAGTCCCACAGGTGGAACACCTTGACGCGCTTGTAGAGCGGCAGGCCCTTGCTGACCTTCTTGACGTGCTCGCGCACCGCCTCGCGCACGGCCTCGCGATCGCCGTGGCCTTCGTAGTCGGGCACGACCAGCGCCGCGACGGTCTCGTGACCGCCCTCGCCAGGAAGGCCGACCACGCTGATCTCCTTGACGTACTCGGAGTCGCCGTAGAGGTCCTCGAGCTCGTCGGGGTAGATGTTCTCGCCGCTCGCGCCGAGGATCATCTCCTTCTTGCGGCCGACGATGTAGAGGTTGCCTTCCTCGTCGAGCTTGCCGAGGTCACCGGTGTGCAGCCAGCCGTTGATGATCGTCGCGCTCGTCGCCTCGGCGTTCTCGAAGTAGCCCGCCATCACGTTGGGGCCCTTCGCGATCACCTCGCCGACGCCATTGGCATCCGGCTGATCGATGCGCACGTCGATGCCAGGCAGCGCGCGGCCGACCGAGCCCGGAATCACCTTGTCGCCCGGCCGCGTGACGGTCAGCACCGGGGCCGACTCGGTCATGCCGTAGCCCTCGTACAGGTTGAAGCCGAGGCCGCGGAACGCCTTCATCGTGTCGGCGGGCAGCGCCGAGCCACCGGAGATGAGCAACCGCATGCGGCCGCCGAGCTTGCGGTGCACCGGGAAGAACAGCACCTTGCCGGTGCCGAGGTCCCACGGGAGCTTGTCGCGCAGCGAGCGGTTGAAGTCGACGATGCCCTCGAACGCACGCTCGACGAGCACGCCCGCATCGCTGACGTTCTTGAAGATCTTGCGCTCGAGCAGCTGCCACAGCGCGGGGACGCCGACCATGCCGGTGACGCCTTCGTCCTCGAGTGCACGCGCGAGCGCATCGGCCTCGATCTCCTCGAGGTAGTCGATCGACGCGCCGTGCAAGAGGGGCATCAGGAAGCCCGCCGAGAACTCGAACGTGTGGTGCAGCGGCAGCACGCTCAGCAGCTTGTCGTGCTTGTAGAGCGTGAACAGCGACGACAGCTTGCTCACCATCGCCGTGAAGTTCTTGTGCGTGAGCATCACGCCCTTCGGCGTGCCGGTCGTGCCGCTCGTGAAGATCAGCGACGCGAGGGAGTCGCCCTTGACCGGCGGCTCGGGGGCCGGCGCATCGGGCACCGCCAAGAGCTCGTCGTACGCGAGCACCTTGATGCCGAGGTGATTGCCGAGTGCGGGATGCGCGGGCGACCACACGACGGAGACGTCGTCCTCGTCGTCGCCGACCGGCACCGCGATGTTCGCCTCGCCCGCCAGACGCTCCGCCACCTTCTTCGACAGCACGATCGCCTTCGCGTTCGATACGCGCAGGAGGTTGGTGACCTCGGCGAGCGTCAGCTCCTTGTCGAGCGGCACGCACGCGGCGCCCGCGAGCAGGATCGAGAAGTACGAGATGCCCCACTCCGGGCGGTTCTCGCTCATCAGGCCGACCTTGTCGCCCGGCGCGACGCCGAGCTGACGCAGCGTGCCCGCGCCCTGCCAGCCCGCCTCGCCCATCTGACCGTACGTGTACGAGATCGGCTCGCGGCCTTCGTCCTTCGGCAACAGGCGCAACGCCGGCCGGTTGCGATGGAGCTTGACGGTCGAGTCGAACATCTCGACGAGCTCCTTGTACGTGTAGACGGACTTCGGCTTCGCGCCGAATTCCTCGTCGAGCTTGTCGAACGTCCACTTCTGCAGGCCGGGGAAATGGCTGTCGAGCCAGTAATGCCGCCAGTCGACGAGGTGCGGCGCCCACAGCAGGCGGTCCTCATCCTCGATCGTGCAGCGCGCCCACAGCGCGCGGATGTTGTCGCAGCGGAACGCGATGTCGTGATCGGTCGTGAACGGCTTGAACAGGTTCACGAGGTCGTTGATCTGCCCCGTGAACGTCGAGACCTTCTGCAGCTCCTCGCGAGCGCGCTCCGCGAACGCCTCGACGCGCGGCGCGCCCCACGTGGGCAGCCGGTTGTCGATCACGTTGAGGAGCTTGTCGGCGATCCGCTTGAACATCGGGGCCGACCAGCGCTCGAAGTGCTCGTACGTGACCGGCATCGACTCGAGCCGTGCGCGCAGCGTGTTCTTGAGCTTGTCCTCGCCGGCGTCCGCCTTGTCGCGGAAGTGGCGGCGCACCGCGAGGCCGGTGAGCTGCGTCAGGCGCTTGCTGGTGACGCGGTTCGAATCGCTCGAGCCGAGCTGATAGACGGGCTCGTGCTCGCCGAGCAGCACGGCGGCGCACGCGAGCAGCATGCCGGCGGCGATGAAGTCGACCGGGATGACGTCGAGCGCCGTGTCCTCGCCCATCGGGACCGCGCGGTGGCCCTTGAGCATCAGGTACATCAGCGGCGCGGTCGTGTTGAAGCCTTCGTTCCAGCCCGCGAACGGATAGCGCGCACTCGACTCGACGATCGCGGGGCGCACGATCGTCGACATCACCGTGCGATCCGCGAGGATGATCTGCTCGCCGAGCGACTTCGTGTACGTGTACGTGTTGGTCCAGCCCCAGTGGAGCGCGCGCTCCATGCCGAGCTTGGTCAGCACGTCGTTCATCCAGATCTTGCGCTCGCGCGCGACGGCGAGCTTGAGATCGTTCTCGTCATCGGGATCGCGGCGCTGCTGCCGCAAGGACTCGGCGCCGCGCTCGCGGAACTCGCTGATGTGCGCGCGGTCGTTCGACTGATCGCGCACCTGATCGATGATGCGCTGGCAGTCGGCGATCTCGGCCGCCGGATCGAAGTCGCGATCGAGCAGATCGTTCTCGCTGCCCCAGTCGCGTGCGATCGACGAGCTGCGCGGGAAGTAGCCGACGATCGGCTCGTCCTCCCACACATCGCCTTCGCGCTGACCCGCCACGTAGCACGTCGACACGTGCACGAGCCGCGCGCCGAGCTTGCGCGCCAGGTCCAGGACGTTCTTCGCGCCGAGCGCGTTGATCCGCAGCGCGCTCTCGAGCGACGGCGTGAACGACACGAGACCGGCCGAGTTGATGATGACGTCGACCTTGATCTCGGCGCACTGCTCCTCGGTGAAGTTGCAGAGCGGGCGGCCGATATCGCCGGCGAGCGCGACGATCTTCGTGCGCAGCCAGTTCTCGTAGTCCTCGCCGTGCACATCACGCAGAGGATCAAAGACCGGCGACGTCGCGACCTTGCGGAAGAACCGCTCGTCGGCGGTGTTGCCGGCGCCCGGGCGCACGAGGCAGTAGACGCGGCCGACATCGGGGTAGCGATGCAGCAGCATCGACAGCGCGACCTTGCCGACGAAGCCGGTCGTGCCGATCAGCATCACGTGCTTGCCGCGCAGCGTCTCCGCGACGTCGATCCGCGGCTTGTTCGTGACCGGCGTGCGCAGCGGCGGCAGCGGCTCGTCGGCGGCCCCCGGCCACATCGTGTGACCCTGCGCGCCGCCGAAGCGCGCCTCGGTATCGAGCCAGTAGCCGCCCTTGCTCGCGTTATGCCCGTTGCCCGCGCCCATCACATCACGTCGCAGATCATGTACGGCGGGTGGTGCATCATCGAGATCTGAGCGCTGCGGCCCATCGTCCCGCGCGCCATCGCGATCGCCTCCGCGATCGATCCGGCGGTCTCCCAGCCCATGATCTCCGGCACCGTCGCGTTGTCGGCGCCGACGACGATCACGCGGCTGCACTTCTCGCGGCCGCGCTGGCCCCAGTACCACATGAAGCACGGGTGCGCGCCGTGGTAGGCGTTGCCGCGGCGGTACATCTCGATGTAGCTCGGGTTGTACGCGAGCTCGTCCTGGTACTTCTTCTCGATCGTGTACGCGTCGGTCGTCTCGGTCAGGATCCGATTGAAGAACTCGATGTAGCTCGGGTGATGCACCGGATCGAAACGATCGCTGCACGGATGCGTCAGGATCAGAACGCCGCCGTCCTTGAGGATCGGCTGGTTCCGGTACATGTGATAGAAGTAGCCGAGCGCCATCACCTGCACGAGCAGCGGGTTGAGCGCCTTGCTGTTGACGTTGTAGGGCGAGATGTACGGGATGCCCATCAGCAGGATGTCGGCAGGCCCGTCGACCTCGACGCAGTTCTGCTCGTTCTGCTTCGCGAGCGTCTTGTCGTGCACCGGATCGCAGCCGCCGGCGTAGCAGGCGATCATCTCGTAGGCGGCCGGCGTGCGCATGAAGATCTCGCGACGCGCCGCGAACGGCAGCTTGTCGAGCGACCACTTCATCGCCTGGTACTTCAGGCGGTCGGTCTCGGTGAAGTCGTCCTCGTTCTTGTTGAGGAACGACAGCGGACCGTCGAACGCGCGGTTGTTCAGGACCGTCTCGATGTGGAAGACCTTGAGCGTCTTCTCGATCAGGTCGCCCTGCCGCTTGAACGAGTGCGACAGGTAGCTCTTCGGCGGATCCATGTACGAGTTCGACGAGACGATCGCGTGCGGGTTGTGATGCGCCTTGAGTGACTCGTATCCGCACAGCCCGACCGCCATCGACTTGTTGCCGCCGTTCATCGGCACGAAGTTGAGGTTGACGTAGATCGTCAGGTCGCTCTCGGCGACCCGCCGGTTCATCTCGACCAGCTCCTTGCCGTGCGGCCCCTGGGCGTGGCCGAGCACGACCATGCCGTCGAGATC
>JAFAOG010000557.1 GCA_019237945.1 Deltaproteobacteria bacterium
CGGCTGCGTGGTGGAGCAACCGGTCGACGTCGAGGTCGGCGCCGGTACGTTTCACCCCGCGACGGTTCTCCGCGTGCTGGGGCCCGAGCCGTGGAACGCCGCGTTCGCGCAGTTCTGCCGGCGGCCGAGCGACGGTCGCTACGGCGAGAACCCGAATCGCGCGGGCGCGTACTACCAGTTCCAGGTCGGCCTCAAGCCGTCGCCGCTACACGTCCAGGAGCTCTATCTCGACTCGCTGCGCGCGATCGGGCTCGATCCCGCGGTCCACGACATCCGCTTCGTCGAGGACGATTGGGAGTCGCCGACGCTCGGCGCGTGGGGCCTCGGCTGGGAAGTCTGGTGCGACGGCATGGAGGTGACCCAGTTCACCTACTTCCAGCAAGCCGGCGGCATCGATCTCATGCCGGTCACCGCGGAGCTCACGTACGGCGTCGAGCGGCTCGCGATGTACCTGCAGAACGTCGACAACATGTTCGACGTCAAGTGGGACAAGCACGTCACCTACGGCCAGATCCGCCACCCGTGGGAGGTCCAGTACTCGACGTACCACTTCGAGCAGCTCGACCCCGCGATCGCGTTCCGCAACTTCGACACGTTCGAGGGCGAGAACCAGCGCCTGCTCAAGGCCGGCCTCGTGCTGCCCGCCTACGAGTTCTGCATGAAGGCCTCCCACGCGTTCAACTCGCTCGACGCGCGCGGCGCGATCAGCGTCACCGAGCGCCAGCGCTTCATCGGCCGCGTCCGCGCGATGGCCCGCGCGTCGGCCCACGCGTTCGTCGAGAACCGCGCCGCCCTCGGCTTCCCGCTGCTGCCGCCGCAGCTGCGCGCGCAGGCGAAGGCTGCCTACGAAGGCGCCGCCGAGGCCGGCGTCAACGCCGCCGCGCTCGCCGCCGCGCGCTCGATCGTCGCTCACGCCGAGGAGATGGCCCATGCCGGCTGACCTGCTGTTCGAGATCGGCTGCGAGGAGATTCCGGCGAAGATGCTCGCGCGCGCGCTCGAGGATCTGCCGCGCGCCGTCAAGGCCAAGCTCGATGCCGCTCGCCTCGAGCACAAGGCGATCAAGGCGCTCGGCACGCCGCGCCGGCTCGCCGTGATCGTCAAGGGCCTCGCCGAGCGGCAGCCCGATCTGCGCGAAGAGGTCGTCGGCCCGCCGGTCGGCGCCGCGTTCGCGCCCGACGGCTCGCTGACGAAGGCCGGGCAGGGCTTCGCCGCGAAGAATGGCGTCGACGCATCGCAGATCGCGCAGAAGGAAGTGCCCGGCAAGAAGGGCCTGTATGCCGTCGCGTCGCGGCACGTCGTCGGCGGCGAGACGCGCGCGCTGTTGCCCGAGCTATTGCGCGACGTCGCGGCCGGCATCGCGTGGCCGAAGTCGCAGCGCTGGGGCTGGACCGACGTGACGTTCGTGCGCCCGGTGCAGTGGCTCGTCGCGCTGTACGGCGGTGAGGTCGTGCCGCTGACGTGGGCGGGCCAGACCGCCGGGCGCAATTCGCGCGGCCATCGCTTCCTCGCGAACACCCAGGTCGAGATCGCGAATGCCGATGCGTACGCCAGCGCGCTGCGCGCCGCGCACGTGATCGTCGATCCGGAGGCGCGCAAGACCGAGGTGCTCGCCGAGATCAAGCGGATCGAGGGCGAGACCGGACTGCGCGTGCGTCCCGACGACACGCTGCTCGCGGAGGTCATTAACCTCGGCGAGTACCCGGTCGGCGTCAGCGGCGAGTTCGACCGCGCGTTCCTCGAGGTCCCCGAGGAGATGATCGTCACCGCGATGCGCAACCACCAGCGCTACTTCGCGATGGAGGACAAGGCCGGCAAGCTCGCGAACCGGTTCACGACGATGATGGCGACGGTCGTGAAAGACCCGACGGTCGTCCGCAAGGGCAACGAGCGCGTGCTCGCGTCGCGCCTCAGTGACGCGAAGTTCTTCTTCGGCGAGGACAAGAAGCACGGCTTCGACTTCTGGAACAAGAAGCTCGATGCGGTCGTGTTCCAGGCCAAGCTCGGTGACTCCGCCAAGACGATCGGCCAGAAGGTCCGCCGCATCCGCGCGATCGTCGAGATGCTCGGCGGCTCGGCGACGGCTCTCCGCGCGGCGGAGCTGTGCAAGGCGGATCTCGCATCGGGCGCGGTCGGCGAGTTCCCCGAGCTCCAGGGCATCATGGGGAAGCACTACGCCGTGATCGCCGGTGAATCGGCGCAGGTCGCGGCGTGCATCGAGGAGCACTGGTGGCCGAAGGGGCAGGGCGCGGCCCTCCCGCGCAGTGCGGACGCGGCGCTCGTCGCGCTCGCCGATCGCATCGACACGCTCGTCGGCTGCTTCGCGACCGGTCTCATCCCGAGCGGCAACGCCGATCCACTCGGCCTGCGCCGCGCCGCGATCGGCGTGCTCTCGATCCTGCTCGCGCGCGAGGACGGCCCGGCCTCCGTCGATCTGCTGATCGATGCCGCGGTCAGCGCATACGGCAGCTCGCTCGCGCTCTCGAGCGACGCGCGCACGCAGCTCGACGAGTTCTTCCGTGCGCGCCTTCGCGGCGTGCTCGTCGATGAAGAGGGCCTCGATGCGCAGGCGGTCGACGTCGCGCTCGCGGTCGGCGCCGCGAACCCCGGTGATGCGCGGGCTCGTGCCCGTGCACTCGCGGTCGTCCCCGCCGACGTGCGCGCCGCATTCAAGCGCATCGGCAACATCCTCGACGACGCGCGCGCGAAGGGCTTCGGTACCCAGCCGCAGCCGCAGCCCGCGGTGTTCACGGCAGATGTCGAGCGCAACCTGTGGAACGCGTTCGCGGAGCGCGAGCAGGCGATGCTGAAGGCGGTCGGCGACAAGCGTTACCGGGACTCGTTCGAGGTCCTCGCCGCGCTCGGCCCGCCGCTCGCCGCGTTCTTCGACAAGGGCGGCGTGATGGTGATGGATCCGAAACCCGAGCTCCGCGAGAACCGGCTCGCGCTGCTCCACGCGATCTACGATCCGTTCGTGAAGATCGGCGACTTCCGGAAGCTCGGAGGTGCGTCGTGAAATACGTCCGTCAGTTCGGCGGTGGCTCGGCGGAAGGTCGCGCCAAGGACAAGGCGCTGCTCGGCGGCAAGGGCGCGAACCTCGCCGAGATGGCGTCGCTCGGCCTGCCGGTGCCGCCGGGCTTCACGATCACCACGGAAGTCTGTCGCATCGTCATGGAGCGCGGCGAAGGCCAGTATCCCGACGGCCTCCGCGACGAAGTGGCGCAGGCGCTCGCGAAGGTCGAGGAGCTGACTCAGACGAAGTTCGGGGACGCGTCGTCGCCGCTGCTCGTCAGCGTGCGCTCGGGCGCGCCCGCGTCGATGCCGGGCATGATGGACACGATCCTCAACCTCGGTCTCAACGACACGACCGTCGCCGCGCTCACCACGCGCAGCAAGAACGAGCGGTTCGCGTGGGACTGCTATCGCCGGTTCGTCGCGATGTACGGCGACGTCGTGCTCGGCATGAAGCCGGAGTCCGAGGACGCCGACGATCCGTTCGACGCGATCCTCGACGACATCAAGCACAAGCACAAGGCGAACCGCGACCAGGACCTCAGCGCCGCCGCGCTGCGCGAGGTCGTCGCCGCGTTCAAGGCGAAGGTCCAGGAGCACACGGGCAAGCCGTTCCCCGACGACGTGCACGAGCAGCTGTGGGGCGCGATCGGCGCCGTGTTCCGGTCGTGGAACAACCCGCGCGCCGACGTCTACCGCAAGATGAACAACATCCCGGCGACGATGGGCACTGCCGTCAACGTCCAGGCGATGGTGTTCGGCAACCTCGGCGATGACTGCGCGACCGGCGTCGCGTTCACGCGCAACCCGGCGACCGGCACCGCCGAGCTCTACGGCGAGTTCTTGACGAACGCGCAGGGCGAGGACGTCGTCGCGGGCATCCGCACGCCCGAGCCGATCGCGGAGCTCGCGAAGCGGCTGCCCGACGCGCACCAGGAGCTCGTCCGCGTCGCGAAGCTGCTCGAGGACCACTTCCGCGACATGCAGGACCTCGAGTTCACGATCCAGAACAGCCGCCTGTACATGCTCCAGACGCGCAACGGCAAGCGCACGGGCAAGGCGATGGTCAAGGTCGCGGTCGACATGGTCGGCGAGGGCAAGCTGACGCCGCGCGACGCGGTGCTGCGGATCGACCCGGCCAAGCTCGACGAGGTGCTCCACCCGACGATCGATCCCAAGGCGCGGCCGCAGCCGGTCGCGAAGGGACTGCCGGCATCGCCGGGCGCCGCGATCGGCAAGGTCGTGTTCACGGCGAGCGCGGCGGCGGAGTGGGCGCAGAAGGGCGAGACCGTGCTGCTCGTCCGCACCGACACGTCGCCCGAGGACATCCACGGCATGAAGGCGGCGGCCGGCATCCTGACGGCGCGCGGGGGCATGACTTCCCATGCAGCCGTTGTCGCGCGCGGCATGGGCAAGTGCTGCATCACGAGCTGCACGTCGCTGCGCGTCGACGCGCCGAAGAAGACGGCGTCGTTCGTCGGCGGCGGCAAGGAGATCAAGCTCAAGGAAGGCGACGTGCTGACGCTCGACGGCTCGACCGGCGAGGTGTTCGTCGGCTCGGCGCCGCTCGTGCCCGCGCAGCTCGGCGCCGAGCTCGGCACGCTGATGGAGTGGGTCGATCAGTTCCGGCGGCTGCGCGTGCGCACGAATGCCGACACGCCGACCGACGCTCGCACCGCGCGCAGCTTCGGCGCCGAGGGCATCGGGCTGTGCCGCACCGAGCACATGTTCTTCCAGCCCGAGCGCATCCTCGCGGTGCGCGAGATGATCGTCGCGAACGACGAGGCAGGGCGGCGCGCGGCGCTCGCGAAGATCCTGCCGATGCAGCGCGAAGACTTCGTCGAGCTGTTCCGCGTGATGGCGGAGCTGCCGGTGACGATCCGGCTGCTCGATCCGCCGCTCCACGAGTTCCTGCCGCACACGCAGGCCGAGATCGAGGAGGTCGCGCGCGATACCGGCAAGAGCGCGGCGCACATCGCGGCGAAGGTCTCCGAGCTGACCGAGGCGAACCCGATGCTCGGGCACCGCGGATGTCGGCTCGCGATCACGTATCCGGAGATCTACGAGATCCAGGTCCAGGCGATCGGCGAGGCCGCGGCGCAGTGTGCGCGCGAGGGTCTGCTCGTGAAGCCCGAGATCATGATCCCGATCGTCATGGTTCCCGAGGAGCTGCGCCGGCTGCGCGAGCTGTGCACCAAGGCGATGACGAAGGCTCTCGGTGGTGTTCCGATCCCGTTCACGATCGGAACGATGATCGAGCTGCCGCGCGCGTGCGTCGTGGCGGATCGCATCGCGCAGCACGCCGACTTTTTCTCGTTCGGCACGAACGACCTGACCCAGACGACGTTCGGGCTGTCGCGCGACGATGCCGGTCGGTTCTTGCCGAGCTATATCGAGCAGGGCGTGCTGCCCAGCGATCCATTTGCGGTGCTCGATCCCGACGGGGTCGGTGCGCTGATCGAGCTCGGCGTGCGCGGCGGCCGGTCGACGAAGCCCGGCCTCAAGGTCGGCAGCTGCGGCGAGCACGGCGGTGAGCCGAGCTCCGTGGAGTTCTGCCACAGGGCCGGGTTCGACTACGTGTCGTGCTCGCCGTTCCGGGTGCCGATCGCGCGTGTCGCGGCGGCGCGCGCCGCCCTGGCGGAAGAGAGCGACAAGCCGTGACGCACATCGCACAGGCAACGGTTTCGGCCGGTTCGAGGTCGAAGCGCCTACCCATGAGGACCGTGTTTCTGCTGGCTTGCGCGCCCCTGGTCGCGTGCACCGCGTCCGCAGAAGAGGTTCATCCGTACGACAAGAACAGCAAGCACCCCGAGCTCGCGATCTTCTATCCGACCGGCCTTGGCATCGCGCCGGATGACTCGAAGCTGTTCCTCGCGAACGCGAACTCCGAGCTGCGCTACGACTCGGGCAGCGTGATCATGCTCGATCTCGCGCTCGCCGATCAGGTCGCGGGCGCGTGGACGTCGAGCAAGACCCAGCCCGATGGCTGTAACCAGGACGCCGATCACCAGGAGACGCTGGTGTGCAGCGAGGAGAAGTTCCTGCTCGACGGCGCGGTCCGGATCGGCAACTTCGCGACCGACATCGCGGTGCAGGACTTCAAGACCGGCGGCCCCGCGCGCCTGATCGTCCCGACGCGCGGCGATCCGTCGGTCGCGTGGATCGACTACGACGGCAGCAAGCTGTCGTGCAACAGCGATCAGACGGGCTTCGCGCTGTGCGACGAGACCCATCGGCTCTCGTACGTGCACAACGATCCCAACGTCGGCCTGCTCCCCGACGAGCCGTTCGATGCGTTCGCGGGCAAGGACTTCGCGTTCGTCACGCACCTGACCACCGGTGGCATCACGCTGATCGACTCGCCGCCCGGTGGCGACGCGACGATCGCGGATGTCGTGACGGGCCTGTTCTCGGCGGATCCGCTGACCGGCCTGCGCGGAACGACCGGCGTCGCCGGCCGCGGCGACAGCGGGCTCGTCTACATCGGCAGCCGCAGCGACGATCGGATCCAGACCGTCTCGGTCGGCCGTCCCGTCAACAGCGACATCGCGCCGCCGTACATCGTCCCCGAGGAGTATTTCTTCGAGGATCTCGTCGGCGGCAACTCGGGCGGCTCGACCGATACGCGCGGGATGGCGTTCTCGGCGAGCGGCGATCGCATGTACCTGATCAACCGCCGGCCGCCGTCGCTGCAGGTCTACGACACCTCGCTCGACGCCGGTGGCGCGCCTCGCAACAAGGGCATCGCCGCGACGGACCTGTGCCGCCAGGCCTCGACGCTCACCGTCATGGACGCCGGCGACGGCGACCGCGTGTACGTCACGTGCTTCCAGGACGGCGAGATCTATGTCGTCGATCCGCGCGGGATGTCGTCGGTCGAGGACATCATCACCGTCGGTCGCGGTCCGTACTCGGTCGTCGCGGCGCCGACGCGAAAGAAAGTCTACGTGACGAACTTCCTCGAGGACACGGTCGCGGTCATCGACGTCGATCCGACGTCGCCGACGCACGATCGCGTTGTCCTTCGTATCGGAGAGCCGAAGGCACCATGAAGCGGCTTGCGATCCTTGCTGTGATGATCGCGGCGTGCAGCGACACGACGCCGACGACCACCGATCTGCTCAACATCAATCGTCCGATCGACATGTCGTTCGCCTGCTACGGCGGCATGCGCGTCACCAACGGCACGCTGCCGGCGACCGCCGATGAGCCGGTGATCGTCAGCGCGCAGCCGACGTTCGGATGCGATATCCGTAGCCAGCCGCACGCGCTCGGCACGCCCGTTCCCGTGGCGCCCGGGCAGGAAGCGATCCCGAACGCGGCGATCGTTCCCGACGCGCAGTGGGTCGGCTTCGTCCTGCAGAGCGAGCCGGGCACCGTCGCGATCGCGACGTGGAACACCAAGCCGTCGACGGCGTTCTCCGGCGGCGACGTCAGCGTCGTCGATGCGAACCTGCTCGTGCCCGGTCAGAACGGCATCAGCGTCGGCGAGAAGCCCGTCGCGATCGGCACCGACACGATCGGTTGCAAGGAAGTGATCGCGAACGCGGGCTCGTGTGACATGTCGGTCCTCGACATCAACAGCGCGATGGCCGGCGGTCAGAACGCGATCGTCGACCGGCTCGCTGTCACCGATGCGGCGGGCAACAAGGTCCGCTCGAAGCCGGCCGCGATGCAGATGCAGCCGCCCGCCGGCGTGATGGGCGTCCAGTGCGGGCCCACCGCGACCGGGATCGCGTGGGTCGCGTATCCGAGCTGCCACGCGGTCGCCGCGATCGACACGGCGACGGGCAAGGTCCAGCGCGCGATCAAGTTCGACGCCGCCGGTGTGGCGACCGTCGATCCGACCGGCAACCTGTCGTGTCCCGACGAGTGCAGCGGCGCTGCCGTCATGCCGGGCACGCGTCCGGTCGCACTGTCGCTGCTCAACGACACGCGCGTCGGCCGGTCGATCCTCGCGATCGGCGCCGACAACTCGAACCTCGTGCCGGTCGTCGCGCTCGCGCCGGCCAGCGCGCTTCCGTCGCTGGCGCCGCGCCAGATCGCGCTGCAGCAGACCGCGAAGAACGACCTCGGCATCACGTCGCTGACGGTGTCGCCGCAGATCGGCATGGGCGGCTCGACGGGCGTGATCAATGACGACGCATCGATCGGCGGCCAGGGCCAGTACGTCTACGCGGTCGCCACGGACAATACCGTGCGCGTCGCCGACATCCTGACGATCAACAAGGAGTGCGACACGCAGGCCGACCCCCGCTACCTCACCATGCTGACGGACGTGAAGTTCCTGTCGTGCATGCCGGTTGGCGACTCGAGGACGCCGCCGCGCCGCCCGCTCGCGCGCGGACCGGGCATCGAGCTCCTCGGTGACGCGATTCCGACGTCCGTCGCGATCACGAAGGTCGATCCGGTCGACGGCACGCTGCTGTTGCCCGGCGACCCGAAGCGGCTGATCGGCTACTTCGCGTTCATCACGGCGGCGAACGGCGCGACGTACATCGCGAACGTCGACAACGACGACTTCGCCGACGTCGTCGATCCGCAGAACCCGATCGGCACGCCGATCCCGCTCGACATCGCGCACCAGCTCCGCGATTCGGTGCCGTTCCGCAGCCTGCTCGCGACGACGACGGACGCGAACCAAAAGGTGACGCCGATCTGCGACACGAACGGCCCCGATCCCGACGCGACGACCGGCAACGAAGGCGGCCCGCGCTCGACGGATTATCCCGGCCGCGTGCTGCCGACCGGCACGGTCGCGAACGAGAAGGTGCTCGCGCTGCCGAGCATTCGCCAGGTCAAGTGCGTCGGCAGTGACGAGCCGAACGGCAAGCCGGTCGCCGAGACGCAGTTCGCGGCGCCGGTCGACGTGCGCCTCGCGACGTTCCCCGACCTGCGCGGCCTGCGCGGCGACGAGGTGTGGACGCTGTCGTGGGAAGGCTCGCTGTCGCAGGACACCGGCAACAACCACATCGACGGCCCCGCGATCCGCGAGAGCCAGATGTTTGTCGACGGGTTCGGCCCGCACCTGATCGATCAGGGCAAGCCGTACTGCGATGCGGGCGTCGAGCCGTACGACATCGTGCAGCTGCGCGGCTGCGATCCGTCGCTCGGCGACGCCGACTGCGCGCTCGGCTACACGTGCTTCGTCCACCCGCAGAGCAAGGTCGCCGGCATCGGCGCCTGCATGCTCAAGCAGGAGGCCGACCGCCTCGCGAACGCGTGCAAGCCGTTCCTGACGTCGCTGCGCCGCTACACGGTGAGCAAGTCGACGAGCGGCCAGCTCGATCTGCTGCCGCGCAAGCACGTGCTGCACACGTCGCCGGTCGACGGCTGCACCGACGACACCCAGTGCCAGACGCTCGCGAACTACGCGCTGCAGCTCGCGAGCTCGGCGAATCCCGTCGACGATCACACGGCGCCCGATTCGCACCACTACGCGTGTCAGCTCGATCCGACGCGCGCGCCGGTCGCCGGCACGGGCAAGCTGTGCATCCAGACGTGCTCGACCGACACCGACTGCGACGACGGCACGGTCTGCGACAACGGCACGTGCATGGAGAGCGTCACGCCGCCGCAGGCGTGCGTCAACGCGGGCCAGCGCTACGAGCTGCGCGCCCACGACGCGTTCACGGTCGTCGGCTCGAAGTCGGGCTACGTCCACTCGATCATCGCGGACCCCAACGGCACCTGCGTCAAGGATCCGAATGCGAGCCCGTTCCAGGTCGGCCGCATCCCGCTGATCGCGCCGGCGTGCGATCCGACCGCGGACCCGCAGACCGGCAAGCTGCCGGGCGGCGGCTACCAGCCGAACCCGTGCGAGGAGACGACCGACGAGACGGAGCTCGAGGCCAACTACAATAACCTCGCCGGCGGCGTCTGCACGATCGGCACGCCGGCGAGCAACCTCGTCACGGTCGCGCGCGACTCGATCCTGTTCCGAAACCGCGGCATGCAGCTCGAGATCGTCGACCCGACGTACCCCGGCGACAAGGTCTGCATCGGCGACCGCGGCGCGAACCTCGGCAGGATTCCGGTCGTGACGGCGGGCTTCCAGATCAACTTCCGACAGACGGCCGGGTTCAACCCGCTGCTCGTCGCGATCACGCCGTCGCTGCCGATCAAGGCCGTCACCGGCCCGACGGAGAGCGTGTGGGTGATCGATGAGGGCGACTTCCTGTCGACGTCGATCGCGACGCCCTCGACGCGCGGCAAGGTGTTTCGGTTCGAGGGCCAGAGCATCACGACGATCAATCTGCTCGAATGAGCAGTATCCGCCGATAACTTGCCCGATCGCGCGCGGTTGCCGACGCTCGTCGTATGGCGCGCGAGACCGAGCTGTACAAGGACAAGATCGAGGTCAGCCTCGACGGTCGTCAGATCTTCTACCTGTTCTTCGGCGGAGCCGTGATCGTCGGCATGGTGTTCGTGCTCGGCGTGATGGTCGGCCGGCGGGTCGAAGCACGTGGCCACGTCGAGCGTGCGCACGTCGAGGCGACGGTCGATCCGCTCGCGGCGCTCGATCGCCTCGAAGGCGGAAGCGGCCTGTCGTTTCAGGGCGCGCTGCGCGGCGGCGAGCCGCACGCGACCGACGTCGAGAAGCAGATCGAGCAGATGGCGCCGAAGCCGCCGGAGCCGAAGAAGGCGGAGGAGCCGAAGCCCGAGCCGAAGGCGGAGCCCAAGCCCGAGCCCAAGCCCGAGCCCAAGGTCGAGAAGAAGCTCGAGGCGAAGGCCGACGAGCCCAAGCCCGAGAAGAAGAAGGACGACGAGCCGAAGGCCGACAAGCCCGAGAAGAAGTCGAAGTTCACGCTCCAGCTGTCGTCGTTCAAGGACAAGGACGAGGCGCAGGCGTTCCTCGATCAGATCAAGTCGCAGGGCTTCGCGGCGTCGATGACGAAGGCCGACGTCGACGGCAAGCAGTACTACCGCGTGCGCATGGGGACGTACTCGAGCGTCGACGCGGCGAACGATGCGAAGGCGGAGTTCGAGAAGTCCTCGAAGAAGTCCGCGCTCGTCACGAAACTGTAGCGAGCGTCGGCAGGTCCGCGACCCACGCGGTCTGCGTTCCGTACAGGACGAGCACGAGCCCCGCGCCGCGCGGCCACGGTCGCGGCTTGTCGGCGGGCGGTGCGAACGACACGGCGGTCGCGCCGTGCAGGCGTGCCTCGACGAGGCCGGTCGCGAGGTCGCCCTCGACGACGGCGATCCGGCCGAGCAGCGTCGCGAGCTCGGTCTCGATCGCGGCATCGGCGCGTGCATCGCGGGAGACGCGGTAGGCGCCGGCGCGCGGCGTCGAGGGGCCACCGCCGACGAGGCGCACCGCGAGCGGGGCGGCACCGTCGAGCAGCTCGCTGAGCGGGCGGCGCAGGCCGACCTTGCCGCCGGTCTTGTCGACGAGCGCGAGCGCGGCGAGGTCGCCCTGGCCGAGCGGCTCGGTCCAGTCGCCGAGCGCCTTCGCTAGCCGCGCGATCGGAAACGCGGGCTCGCCGACGAGGTACAGCGCGTACAGCGCGATCAGGGCGCGCCGCGCCGCCGCCGACAGGCCGAGACGCTGCGCGAGCTCGCCGAGCTCGGTATCGACCGCGACGATCGGCAGCTCGCCGTCGACGCCGCGCGCGAGCTCGGCCCCGAACGTCGCGAGCGCATCGCGCCAGCCGCGCGCGCCCGGCACGCCGGACCGTGGCTCCGCCGCGATCGTGCGCGACTCGCCGGCGGGCGCCGCGGTCCCGCTGGCATCGACCGCCGCGGCGCGCATCGCGCGAAGCTTGTCGGCCGCGGTGACGAGCGCGGGCGTATCGGATTCGGGCGGCGGCTCGACGATCTGCGGGGAGGTATGGCCACCGAGCGTGATGCCCCACGGCTCGCCGGATTCCGGCATGCCGATCAGCGCGATGTCCTCGCCGTGCACGAGCAGCGCGAGCGGCGTCCCCGGCGTGTACGGCGCGCCGTCGACGAGCAGCAGTGAGTGCGCGAAGCAATGCAGCCGTACGAGCCCGCGCGGCGTGACGAGCACGATCAGCGGAGACGCCGGATGACTGACGACGCTCTCGACCGGCGCGCCGACGTAGTGGCGGAACGGCCGGCCGTCGGAGAGGCGGTAGACGAACACCTCGTCGCTGTTCGGGCGCGTCGCCCACAGATGGCCCTGCGCGGCGCCGACGGTGCGCGGCGGCGGTGGCAGCGCGAGCTGCGGGCGCAGCAGCGGTCGCCCCGACACGCCGTCCCACACCTCGAGCTTCTTCGGCAGCACGAGCAACACCTGGTTGCGCTCGAGCCCGACCGCGAGCTCGATCGGGTTGCCCGGATCGATCTTCTGCATGCTGAGCGCGCGGCCCTGCGTGCGCACGACGATCAGCTGCTTGGCATCGGCATCGACGAGCACGAGGCGCGGGCCGATCGTCGCGACCAGGCGCGCGGGCGCCTCGAGATCGAGCGACGCGACCGCCTCGAGATACGGCGGCTCGTACAGCGTGACGCGCGCCGGCGTCCGCGATACGACCGCGAGCACGGTCGGCGGACCGACGAGCGCGATGTCGCAATCGTCGGTCGGCAGCTCGAGCTGACCGACGGGAGGCGCGGCACCGCCGGCGAGCAGCACGACCGTCTTGCCGTCGCGCGCGGCGGCCCACTGCGCATCCGGGCCGGTCGTCAGGCTCCTCATCGCCGCACCATCGGCCCCACCGGCTACTTCTTGAAGCCGCGGATGATCTTGATCAGCTCGTCGAGGACCTCGGGCGTCTCCTTGAGCTGCGGCTGGCCCGGCATCATCGGGCTCTTGCCGACGGCCTGGCCGCCGAGCAGGATCGTCTTGCGCAGATCCTCGTCGGTGACGGACGCCTGCCACGCGGCATCGGTGTAGTTGCGCGGCTTCGGGTTGAGGTTCGCGGCGGCGGGTCCGTTGCCCGTGCCGTCGGCGCCGTGGCACGTCGCGCAGATCGTGTCGAACATCGCGCGCGCCTGATCGGCGGCATTCTTCTTCTTGGGCGCCGACTCGGGCTGCGCGTTGGGCGATCCGCTCGACGGCGGAGGCGGCTCGTTGTTCTTGCCGCACGCGGCGGCGGCGAGCAGGAGGACGAGAAGGAACCGCATGCGCCGAATCTATCACTCGTACGGATCGGTGCGGTGCCACGTGCGCGTGATGCGGTCGCCCTGAACGTGGATCTCGACCTCGTACAGCGACGTCTTCGTGTCACAGTTGAGATCGCCGACCGCGCGCAGCGTCGCCGACAGGCCGCTCGCATCGGGGACGTACTCGTACTGGTAGCGGTAGGCGCCGTCGATCGAGAAGTCGAGCGCGCGCCACGCCGGCGTGTCGAACGTCTTGGGGTCGGCGGGGCAGGTGCCGCCTTGATCGCAGCAGGTCGCGGCGGGCGTCAGCGCGGCGGCGGCAGGCGGCACGCGGCCGGTCGCCTTGACCGTCTTCGCGACCTGGTCGGCGAGGTAGTCGAGCAAGTCGTCGGCTTCCTGCGCGCGGTTCTTCGCGGTGCACGAGCGCTTCGCGGCGGGGCACGTCGCGATCGCACACAGCGCGATCAGCGTCAGGAACCAGCGCAGGCGTCGCCACCACATGGCGCGCGCACTCTACAGCGCCTGGAGAAACGCCACCAGCGCCGATTTCTCGGCGGGGGCGAGCGTGACGTCGACGCCCTTGTGCATCATCGCCGCCTCGAGATCGGTGCGGCGCTTCGCGACCCCGCGCAGCGTCGGAGTACGCACGCCATCGTGGGCCGCGAGGTCGGTGTAGAGCGGCGGCGCGTGACAGTGCGCGCAGCCGGCCTTGCCCGCGAACAGCTTGTAGCCGGCGGCCTGATCGGCGGGCGCGTGTGGCAGCCGCTCGGCGCGGTCCCACGCGGAGTCCCCCTCGTAGCGGGTCAGCGCGAACGCGGTCAGCGCCGCGATCGGGTCGAGCTTGTACGCATCGTAGACCGGCGTGTGCGGCACCGCGCCGTGCAGCGTGTCCTGCGTGTGCTTCGCGAGGTAGCTCGCCCAGTCGCGGTCGCGCACCCACGCGAGGTTGACGAGCGACGGCAC
>JAFAOG010000273.1 GCA_019237945.1 Deltaproteobacteria bacterium
CTCGCGAGCTCGCTCGAGCTGCGCGAGACATTGCAGCAGCTCACGCGGGAGATCGTGCCGCGGTTCGCGGACTGGTGCACGATCGCCGTGCTCGACGAGAACGGCGTGATGCGGCGGGTCGCCGGTCACCACGTCGACACGGCGAAGGAGCCGGCGATGCGAGCCTACCTCGCGGGCTTCCCGTCGGAGCGTCATCCGTCATCGCCGATGACCGACAGCGTGAACGCGGGCACCAGCTACTGCGCGCCCAACGTCACCGACGAGATGCTCGTCGCGACCGCGCAGGACCAGGCGCACCTCGCGATCCTGCGCGAGCTCGGCTGCAAGGCGACGATCGTCGCGCCGCTGCTCGTCCGCGGGCAGTCGATCGGCGCGTTCTCGATGTGCATGAGCGGCGAGCGAAAGTTCACCGACCTCGACGAGCAGCTCGCGCGCGAGCTCGGCGCCCTGATCGGCCTCGCCGTCGACAACGCCCGCCGCCTCGATGCCGAGCGCGGCGCCCGCGAACGCGCCGAGCGCGCCGAAGCGGCGAAGGACGAGTTCCTCGCGATGCTCGGTCACGAGCTGCGCAATCCGCTCGCGCCGATCGTCTCCGCGATCGATCTGCTCAAGCTTCGCAACGCGGCGCCGGCGCGCGAGCTCGGCGTGATCGAGCGCCAGACCAAGCATCTGGTGAGGCTCGTCGATGACCTGCTCGACGTCTCGCGCATCGCGCGCGGCCTCGTCACGCTCGAGAAGAAGCCGGTCGACACCGTCGATGTCGTGCAGCGCGCGGTCGAGATGACGGAGTCGCTCGTCACGGCGCGCCATCAGAAGCTGACGCTCGAGGTG
Organism: Deltaproteobacteria bacterium; assembly: GCA_019237945.1. GTDB lineage: Bacteria > Myxococcota_A > Polyangia > Haliangiales > Haliangiaceae > JABFXX01. The sequence goes on from JAFAOG010000273.1 coordinate 832, forward strand.
CCGCCCGGCCTCGTGCTCGACGCCGATCCCGAGCGCATCGCGCAGGTGCTGACCAATCTGCTGACGAACGCCGCGAAGTACACGCAGCCGGAGGGCACGATCGCGGTGTCGGCGCGCAACGACGGCGACATGATCGTGATCACCGTGCGCGACAGCGGCATGGGCATCGCGCCCGACATGCTGCCGCGCATCTTCGACATGTTCGTCCAGCATCGCCAGCCGCTCGATCGTTCGGGCGGTGGTCTCGGTCTTGGCCTGACGATCGTCAAGAGCCTCGTCGAGGCGCACGGCGGTCGGGTCGAGGTGCGCAGCGCGGGGCAGGGGCGCGGCACCGAGTTCGAGCTTCACCTGCCGGCCTCGCGCCAGCAGCCGCAGCGGGGCACGGCCGCGACGCAGACACCGCAGAACGTGCTCGTCGTCGATGACAACGAAGACGCCGCGATGCTGATGGCAGACTCGCTCGAGCGCGCCGGGTACGTGACGCGCGTCGCCCACGATGCCGGCGAGGCGATCGCGGTCGTTCGCGACTGGCGGCCGCACGCGGCGATCCTCGACATCGGCCTGCCCGTGATCGACGGCTACGAGCTCGCACGCCGGCTGCGCGCCCAGCCGGGTCTCGGCAAGCTGTTCCTGATCGCGCTCACCGGTTACGGCCAGGCTGCCGATCGCGAGCGCGCGCTCGCCGCGGGGTTCGATCACCACCTGGTCAAGCCGGTCACATCGGCCGCGATCCGTGCCGTGCTCGATGCTATACCGGCCTCACGATGAGCACGGGTACGGGTGATCCACCGAGCGAGGGTGTCCCGCGTCCGCCCGAGTCGGGGCCCACCACCAGCCGCACGCGGTCGCGCGAGACGTGGTTCGGACCGGAGGCACCGTCGCGCAAGTTCCTGTCGCGCTGGGGCCTCGCGCTGTTCGTCGTGCTCATGCTCGTGCTCGGTCGTTCGGTGCTGCTGCCGTTCGTGTTCGCCGGGCTGATCGCATACATCCTCGCGCCGATCGTCCAGCGGATGACCGAGCGCAAGAACGGCACGCGCCGCATGCCGCGCGGCCTCGCGATCATCCTCTGCTACATCGTGTTCCTCGCCGCGGTCACCGGCTTCATGTTCCTGCTCGTGCCGCGGCTGTCGCGCGACGTCGCGCGCCTCGCCCACGAAGCCGGCCCGACCGCGCAGCGCATCGACAAGGAATACGTCCCGCGCGTCGCGCGCTGGCTCGAAGAGCGCTTCCCATCGCTCAAGGTCGTCAAGTCGGCTCCGGAAGACCAGCCGATCGTCAAGGACATCCAGCCGCCGCCCGGCACCGCGTTCGTCGTGACGCCGATGCCCGACGGCGAGTACGCGTTCACGCTGACGACGAACGGCGTCGACATCAAGCCGACGCCCGACGGCGGCTATCACGTGCAGGCGCTCGAAGCACCGCCCGCCGCGGTCACGCTCGAGGACAAGCTGCGCAGCTACGTCAAGAAGGGCCTCGTCGGCCTGCAGAGCAAGCTCAACGACGTCGTGCGCGTCCTCCAGGACATCATCACCGGCTTCATCCGCGGCATCTTCCTGTTCTTCTTCACGCTGATGATCGGCGCGTTCATCCTGATCGATCTCGAGAAGGTGCACGCGTTCCTGCGCAGCCTGTTCCCGTCGAACGTGCGCGAGGACTACGACGTGATCATCGCCGGCATCGACCGCGGCCTCTCGGGCGTGATCCGCGGCCAGCTCCTGATCTGCGTGATCAACGCATGCCTGACGTACGTCGGCCTGATGGTGTTCGGCGTCAAGTACAAGTTCATCCTCGCGATCGTCGCGGGGCTGATGTCGCTGATCCCGATCTTCGGCTCGATCCTCAGCAGCATCCCGATCGTGATCGTCGCGCTCGTCTCGGGCGATCAAGGCATCGACGTCTTCCGCGGCGTGGCGATGGTCCTCTGGATCATCGGCATCCACTTCATCGAGGCGAACCTGCTCAACCCCAAGATCATCGGCACGGCTGCGAAGATCCACCCGGTCCTCGTGATCTTCGCGCTGTTCCTGGGCGAGCACAGCTACGGCCTCGTCGGCGCGCTCCTCGCGGTCCCGCTGCTTTCCGCGATCCAGGTCGTGTTCATGTACTTCTATCGCAAGCGCTGGAAGGACGCGCCGCGCCCGATGACCGGCCCGATCAAGCCCACGACCGAGCCGATGCCACTGCCACCGACCCTGCCGCCAACCCGATCGTGATCCACGTCGCGTTGAACGGCACGCCCTTGGATGGTACGCACAAGAGGATGATCCGCGCGGGTGCCTTGCTCGTCGTGCTGGCGCTCTGCGCCCCGGCCGGCGCCCAGCCCGTCGATCCGTACGGCGGCGCCGGCTCCAACCAGGACCCGGTCCTCGCCGAGCAGATCGCCGAGCAACTCGTCGCCCGCGCCCAGGAGCTGATCGACGCCAAGCTCTGGGTCGACGCCAAGCAGCTCGCGGTCGAAGCGCTCGTCCAGAGCCCCAAAGGCACGGCCGCCGAACGCGCGCGCTACATCATCAAGCTCGTCAACCAGCAGCTCGGCATCACGGACGAGCAGCCCGCGCCGCAACCCACGCCGCCGCCGATCGAACCGCCGCCGACCGACAACACGATCACGGATCCGACGGCGCATCCCATGCCGCCCGTTGCCCCGCAACCCGAAGGCGGCCCGCACCACGACGGCGAGCTCGCCGCCACGATCCACGGCGGCTTCGTGGGCGCGCTCCTCGGCGCCACGATCGGCGCCGCCGTCGACAACAGTCACCCGAGCAACGGCGCGATCCCGGTCGGCCTCGCAGGCGCCCTCGGCGGCGCGCTCCTCACCCAGAAGCTCGTCGGCCACAAGCTGGACGAAGCCCAGGTCCGCACGGTCGGCTCGGGCACGATCTGGGGCGCCGTCGCGGGCGGCTTCATCGCCGACGTCGTCCAGGGCAGCAACGGCGGCAGCGCCACGGCCCCGGTCATCCTGCTCGGCGGCTCGATCGGCATGGTCGCGGGCGGCGCGGGCGGCGCGCTGCTCGCCAAGGACCACCGCCTCACGCGCGGCGATGTCGCCCTCGTCGACACGTTCGCCGGCATGGGCACGCTGGGCGGACTCACGATCGGCATGCTCATGCAACCCGCGCAAGGCGAGGCCTACTCGCTCAACGCGGTGCTCGGCGGCGCCGCAGGCGTGATCACGGGCCTCGTGATGGCCCCGAAAACCAACACGACGCCGCGCCGCATGCTGCGCGTCGCCGGCCTCTCGCTTGCGGGCGGCGCGATCCCATTCGCGCTCTACGCCGCGATCCGCAACAACTCGTCCACCGCGGACGAACGCGTCACGGGCGCGCTCGCGAGCGCCGGCCTCGTCGGCGGCGCATGGCTCGGCTTCTACCTCACGCGACACATGGACGAAGGACTCGACGTGCCCGACGGCCCGGCCCCGCACAAAGACGATGCACCGCCCGCCGTCGTGCGCCGGAGCTCCGACGGGCGCTGGGACTTCGGAACGATCGGGATGCTGCCGACGACGCTCTCGCCCGAGCACGGCGTGACGTTCACGCTCGCCGGCGCGGCGTTCTAGCCGGCGCTGCGTAGCGGGAACGGGCAGCCGCGACGGCAGCAGCCGCCGCGGTCGCAACGGCAACCGCAGTCGCAGCCACAGCCGCACCCGCAACCGCACCCGCCGCCGCAGCCGCAGCCGCAGCCGCAGCCGCAACCGCAGCCGCAGCCGCAACCGCAACCGCACCTACAACCGCATCCGAGCAGCCTCCGCGATCAATCGACAGCAACAACAACGACGACGGCCGCGGCAGCAACAACAACGA
>JAFAOG010000359.1 GCA_019237945.1 Deltaproteobacteria bacterium
GGCGCCTTCGCGGGCGCGGCGGTCGCAGTGGCGGGGGGCGTGGGCGGCTTGTCGCCGGCCTTGGGCTGCGCGAGCGCAGTGGACGAAACGAGCAGGGCGAACGCGATGAAGTGACGCATGCGGTGTGGCGTACCGCTGGTCGCCGAAAAAGGCGAGAGGCCCTCGCGGGCCTCTCTGTTCCCTTAGGGAGAACGCGTTAGGCTAACCGTGGGTCGAGCTGTGACGGCGGATGAACGTCGGCACGTCGAGCTCGTTCTCGGTGTCGATCTCGCCGGCGAGCACCGTCTTGATGCTCGGCCGCGACTGCGCGCGCTTGCGATCGGGCTGGACGAGCGGCGAGCCGTCGACCGGCGTCGCGGGGCCGGAGCCGGTCGCCATGCGCTGGCTGGGCTCGCCCTCGGGCACCGGGGCCGACAGCTCGGCGAGCGTGCGCTCGACCGTGTCGTACTCGACGTGGATGTCGGGCTCGTCGACGACGACGGCCTGCGCCTTCGTGCCACCGCGCGGCGGCATCGGGGCCGGGTACTCCTTCGTCGTCTGCGACGAGAGGTCGTAGGGCAGGGCGACCTGCGCCGGGCGCTTCGTCGGCGTCGGCGGCTCGGGCGGCGTCGCGAGCTTGGCGCTGCGATCGAACCCGGTCGCGATCACGGTGATGCGGACCTCGTCGCTGAGGTTCGGGTCGATCACCGAGCCGAAGATGATGTTCGCGTCCTCGTGGGCCGCGTTCTGGATCAGCGAGCTCGCCTCGTTGACCTCGTGGAGCGTGAGGTCCGGGCCGCCCGTGATGTTGATCAGGATGCCCGTCGCGCCTTCGATCGAGACGTCCTCGAGCAGCGGCGAGCTGATCGCCATCTCGGCGGCTTCCGTCGCGCGGCGCTTGCCCTGGCCGATGCCGGTGCCCATGAGCGCGCGGCCCATGCCCGCCATGATCGTGCGGACGTCGGCGAAGTCGACGTTGATGAGGCCGGGGACCGTCATCAGATCCGAGATGCCCTGCACGGCGTTGAGCAGGACCGAGTCCGCCTTGCGGAACGCCTCGACCATCGACGTGTTCTGCCCGACGAGCGCGAGCAGCCGGTTGTTCGGGATCACGATCAGCGTGTCGACGGCGGCGGCGAGGCGCTCGATGCCCTCGACCGCCTGCTTCGCGCGCTTCTTGCCTTCGAAGCCGAACGGCTTGGTGACGACACCGACCGTCAGCGCGCCGCAGTCGCGAGCGATCTGCGCGATCACCGGCGCTGCGCCCGTGCCCGTGCCGCCGCCCATGCCGGCCGTCACGAACACCATGTCGGCGCCCGAGATGAGGTCGGCGATGCTCTGCATGCTCTCCTCGGCCGAGCGGCGCCCGATCTCCGGGTTCGCGCCCGCGCCGAGACCCTTGGTCAGCGCGTTGCCGAGCTGGATCTTGTGCGGCGCCATGTTGGCTTCGAGCGCCTGCATGTCGGTATTCGCGACCACGAACTCGACGCCGTCGAGATTGCCGCTGATCATGGTGTTGACAGCGTTGCCGCCGCCGCCACCCGTGCCGATGACGAGGATCTTCGCGTGACTGACGTCGTCGAATTCGATGAGTGCCATGGTCGGTATGTCCCCCTGGTAAGCCCATATGAAAGTGGTCGATCCACAGGGGCAACTTTTTGATCTTCCGATGAGAGATCTCCTCCCTCCAGAGCTCCAGAACGAGCCCGTCACCCCCGTCGGCGTCGGGCAGTCCGGCGCAGGCGTGTTCACGGTCGGCGAGCGCCACATCCTCAAGGTCTCGCCGGCCCCCAAGCTCGCGACGCTGCGCGCGGCATCGGCCGCGGGGCTCGCTCCGAAGCTCGTCCACGTCGACGAGTCGCGCGGCGCCATCGTCATGGAGCGCATCGTCGGGCCGCCGTTCCCGGCGTGGTTCATGGGGAACCCGCCGCAGGGGATCGCGCGCCTCGGCGAGACGCTGCGCCGCGTGCACGACCTGCCCGTTCCCGACGGCGAGCACGCGGATCCGCGCGGAATTCTGCGGAGCCGGGTGATCCCGCCGCTGCCGGCGTGGGCGCGCGCGACGCTCGATGCGCGCATGGCCTTGCCGGAGCCGCCGCGCGGTCCGCTCGTGTGCTCGCACAACGACGTCAACCCATCGAACCTCGCCGTCGATCAAGAGCGCGATGCGCTCGTGCTCCTCGACTGGGATACGGCGGGGCCGAACGACGCGACGTGGGACCTCGCATCGATCGCGATGTTCATGCGCCTGCCCGACGACGCGTGTCGCGAGCTGTGCGCGGCCCACGGCAACGTCGAATTCGACGATCGGTTCCGCTACGAGAAGCGGCTCGTCGCGGCGGTGTGCGGCGGGATCTTCCTGTCGCTCGCGGGCCAGGAATTTCCCGATCCCGAGCTGTCGCTCGCCGAGTGCTACGCGCAGATGCGCATGGGCTCGCTGAGCATGGCAACACCGCAGGGGCGCTGGGCTTTCGGGCTCGCCCTCGTGCGGGCCGCGATATGAGACGATGGGGCGTGGCTCGCCTCTCGTTCGTCCTCGTCACGCTCGCCGCCGCGTGCGGTGGTAGCAGCAACAAGCAGCAGCACGACAGCGCGGGACCGACCGCCGATGGCCCGTCGCTCGACACGTGTCCGATCCTGCCCGCGAACCACATCTTCAACACGCCGATCGACTCGCTGCCCGTCGATCCGCACTCGAGCGACTACCTGACGACGATCGGCGGAACGCGCAAGCTCCACCTCGATCTCGGCACGCAGACCGATCAGCAGGCCACCGACTTCTACGGCATCCCGTGGAACACGATGCACGGCGGCACCGACGCGTGGTCGACCGTCGCGTTCAAGTCGACCGATCCCGGTCTCGACTGGGATCCGAAGCCCGAGAGCGACTGCGGCGACGGCAGCCACGCGGTCGTTCGCCCGTGCACGACCGTCGCGAGCCCGCAGTTCCCGATCCCGTCGAACGCGCTCGTCGAGGGCGGCATCAACAACGCAGCCGACGAGATGCCGTACGGCGATCACCACCTGCTCGTCGTCGACGTCGACGCGTGCCGCCTGTGGGAGGGCTATCACGTCTACTCGCCCGCCTCGGGCACCTGGAACATCTTCGGCGCGGCCGAGTTCGATCTGAAGTCCAACGCGCTCCGCCCGGCCGACTGGACGAGCGCCGATGCCGCCGGCTTCCCGATCATGCCGCTGCTGCTCAAGGCCGACGAAGCGTCGTCGGGCGCGATCCATCACGCGCTGCGCTTCACGATCACCTCGTCGAAGATCCGCCAGGCCTACGTGTGGCCGGCGCGCCATCTCACCGGCAACGGCACGACCTCGACGACGCAGCCGCCGATGGGCCAGCTGTTCCGCCTCAAGGCGGACTTCCAGATCCCGGCGACTTTCAACGTGCAGTCCAAGGCGATCCTGCAGGCGATGAAGACCTACGGCATGTACATCGCCGACGGCGGCTCCGACTGGTACGTCTCGGGCGAGCCGAGCGCAAACTGGATGGACTCGACGTTCTCCGAGGTCCAGTCGGTCGCCGGCTCCAACTTCGAGGCGGTCGACATCACGGCGATCACGTCGCGCTCCGGCTTCGACGTCAACTCCGGCGCCGTGCCCTGATGCTGTGGCTGCTGCTGATCCAGCAGCTCGCGCCGCGCCCGGCCCCGTGCCCGGAGGAATCGCTGCGCGACTGCGGCGCGGATGCGCAGTCGTTCGACGGCAGCCCGCCGCTGACCGTGAAGCTGTCGGAGAGCGTCACGCAGGGGATCAGGAACGGCAAGACGTTCTCCGAGACCTACTGGGACTGCGACGTGCTCGTGATCGGCGCCGCGAGGAAGCTCACGCAGGCGCATCACCACGACGATCTGACGTTCGACCTCGAGCCGGGCCGCTACCTCGTGCGACTCGACCGCTGCTTCGGCTGTGCGAAGGACGTCCCGGTGACGATCGCGAACGGCAAGGCGACCGTCGTCCAGGGCGGCTGTCACACGCAGGGCAAGTGATCAGAACATCTCGGCGAGCCGGCCCCACGCGCGCTTGATCAGGTTCGGGCGATCCATCTCCATGCGCGCCGGCTGCTTGCTGCCGACATCCTGGCCCGCACCGAACATCACGAGGCCGACGCCAGTCGAGTACGCCGGCGAACGCACCACATCGACGAGGCCGCCGATCTTCGTCGGAGCGCCGCGGCGCGTGGGCAGGCCCAGCACCTGCTCCGCGATCTCGGTGACGCCGTCCATCGCGGTCGCACCGCCGGTGAGTACGACGCCCGCGGCGAGCCCATCGTAGTAGCCGCAGCGCATCAGCTCCTTCTTGACGTGCTCGAAGATCTCCTCGACGCGCGGCTCGATCACCTCGACGAGCGACATCCGCGGCAGCACGCGCGGACCGCGCCCGCCGACCGACGGCACTTCCATCTGCTCGCCGTCCTCGACGTGGCCGCGCCACGCGCAGCCGTACTTCTTCTTGATCTTGTCGGCGGAGTCGAGCGGCGTGCGCAGGACCGTCGCGATGTCGTTCGTGATGTGGCCGCCGCCGAGCGGCAGCACGCTCGTGTGGACGATCGCGCCGTCGGCGTAGACCATCAGGTCGCAGGTGCCACCGCCGATGTCGATCAGCGCGACGCCGAGCTCCTTCTCGTCGTCCTCGAGCACGGCCTGCGCGGACGCGAGCGACTCGAGCACGATGTCGGCGACCTGCAGGTTGCAGCGGTTCGCGCACTTGATGACGTTCTGCGCCGACGCAACGGCGGTCGTCACGATGTGGACCTTCGCCTCGAGCCGCACGCCGGCCATGCCGAGCGGGTCTCGAATCCCGTCCTGATCGTCGACGACGTACTGCTGCGGCAGCACGTGGAGCACCTCGCGGTCCATCGGGATCGCGACGGCCTTCGCCGCTTCGATCACGCGGCCGATGTCGGCCTCGCGGACTTCCTTGTCCTTGACCGCGACGATGCCGTGCGAGTTGAGCCCGCGGACGTGCGCGCCCGAGATCGCCGCGTACACGGTCGTGATCTCGCAGCCCGCCATGTTCTCGGCCTCGTCGACCGCTTGCTGGATCGAGGCGACGGTCGCGTCGATGTTGACGACGTAGCCGCGCCGCAGCCCTTTCGACGGCGCGGTGCCGATCCCGATGATGTCGATGCCGTCCTCGTTCACCTCACCTGCAATGCAGGCGATCTTCGTGGTGCCGATATCGAGGCCGACAATGATCTCGCTGGTCTTGGCTTTGGCCATGGTGGCTTATGGGTCCTTGAATGCGACGGTGACGTGGTCGGGGCGGCTGTCGAGATGAATGGCGAGCGCGCGCTGGCGTTCGGTGTCGGTGAGCTCGCCCCACACGGCATCGAACGTCTGCATGCGAGCGGCGACGCCGTCGGGCGTGCCGAGCTGGATCTGGGTCGACTGGTCGTACGTGTGGAGCGTGAGCGCGCCGTGCGGATCGACGTGGATCTCGCCGATCGCCGGGCGATCGCCGGGGGCGCGCCACGAGGCGAGGGCGGCCAGCGCGGCCTGGATCTGGCCGGCGGCCGCGTCGGGATCGGTGACGTAGGCGGCGCGATCGAGGCCGGTGATGATCGGGAGGTCGCTCGCGTCGTCGAGCGCGTACTTCTTGAACGGGTGACCGGCGGCGTCGACGAGGTAGAGGCCGCCGATATCTGCGATCGCGGCCGGCTCGTGCTCGGTCAGCTCGATCACGATCGTGTGCGGCAGCACGCGGTGCGCGCTCGCCTTCGCCACCCACGGATCGGCGCGCAGCTCGCGGACCGTGCGGTCGAGGTTCGTCGCGAACACGTTGTCGCCGACGTGCGCCGGTAGCTCGGCGAGCACCTGGTCGGTCGAGAGGTGATGGTTGCCGTGAACCTCGATCGCGGTGATCGCGAAGCGCGACGAGTGCGTGACGAAGCGATAGCCGGCGTAGGCGGTGCCGCCGAGAGCGAGGGCGATCGCGAGGCCGATCGCGGCCGGAGCTCCGCGCCGCAGCATGCGGCCGCACGCGTCGGCCATTTGCGCCGGCTTGGGCATGCGCGACCAGATCGATCCGCGGACCTTGCGGTTCTTCTTGCCCAGGCCCGGCTTGAACGTCAGTCGCGACGAGGTCGGGGGGCGCGGTGTCTCCTTCGCCCCGCCTCGCTGGGATCGATCCATGTTCTGGAAATAGTCATGGCGCGATCACCCGGGCAATTTTTTGGAGTTAATCCGGACACGTTCCGGATCTCTCCGGTGGTTCCCGGACCTACTCGTCGTCGTCGTCGATGATCTTGACGTAGTCCGGGTCGACCTTCGGGGCGTCGTCCGGGGTGAGATCGTCGGGCCGGCCCTTCGAGGCGACCGTCGACTTCTTCTTCTTCGAGCTGGTCTTGCGCGCCGACGACTTCTTGCCCGTCGAGGTCGAGGCCTTCTTTGCCTTCGACGACTTGCTCGGCGTCGACGAGGTCGTCGTGCTCGATCCACTTCCGCTGGTGCCGCTCTTGGGCTTGAACACCTGCGCCGACGCGGGCGCGGCGAGCAAGCAGACGATGGCCAGCCAGCGGTTCATGGCTTGATCATGCCACAGCTCGGCCGCTCCACCACGGCGATCCGCGCGAGCAGCAAGTCCCCGCCGGGCCCCGGCTTCCAGTCGAACCGGAACTCGTGCTCCTCGGACGTGCAGACGCTGCCGGTGCAGTGATCGAGCGCGCGGATCAGGTCCTCGAGCTCGGGCAGCACGACCTGATCGCGCGCGACGTGCTCGGTCGATTCGGTCGTGTGGGGATCGGCGTACTCGTCGTAGGTCACGCGGGTCAGGTCGATCCCGGCCGCCGGCACGTAGCCGGGCAGGTAGGACGGCTCGTCCGCGCGCTGCATCTCCTCGTAATGCGCGAGCACGCAGACCGCGCGCATCAGCGGCTCCACCTTGCGGGCGCGGGGTCGCTTCGGACCGAACCGGTGATCGCCGCGCGCCTCGAACATGTGGGCGGCCGCCGCGACGACCGCGCAGTCCTTGCTGTGGGTCGCCGCGATCAGCGCCTTCTGCAGATCGGGGGCGAGGACGTCGCGGCCCGTCGTGGTCGTGTCGAGCGCGGCGACCTCGACCATCGCCTGGTTGCGCGCGACCGCGCCGATCCGCTCGTCGGCGATCGCCGCGAGGAACTCGCCCCGGTGCCGATCGGCGGTCAGCGACTCGAGCGCGGCATCGATGTGATGCTTCGTCAACGCCGTCGCGACGTGCGCCTCGTCGAGGTCGGGCAGGATCGCGGCGACGAGCTCGCGCTGGCCGGCTTGCCACGCGATCGCGAGCAGCTCGAGCCGGAAGTCCTGTTCGCTCTCCGGCACGGCGCGGATCGCCGTTCCGACGAGCTGCGACTCCGGCGGAGGCAGCGCCGCGATCGCACGCAGCACATCCTTCGGCAGCTGATCCGGCTCGAGCTGCGCGATCGACCACAACGCGAGCAGCCGGCGCAGACACGGATCGTCGAGCCCTGCCGTCGGCGCGGGCGCGGGGAGATCCGCGGGCACGCCGCACGCCCCGGCTGGTATCGCGCACGCGAAGTTGCCGCCCTGCAGCAGGGCGAGCGCGAGCTTGTCGGTCTGCGCCTCGGGGACCTCGTCGAGCTTGGCTTCCCAGTCGGCGCCCGTCGGGGCGATCAGCTTCCACAGCTCGTTGCCATCGCGGTCGACCGACCAGTCGATCGACAACAGCTTCGTCTCGCGCGGCTTGTTGACGTCCGGATCCGCGAGGTGATGGACGACGGGAGCCGGCGGCGCGACCACGGGTTTCGGCGCCGGCGATCCGCCGCATGCGACGAGCCCGACGAGAATGAACAGCCATGCGCGCACGTCTAGTAGGACGCGCGAGGCGGCGCGGAGTTTCAGCGGACGGCTGTCCGCAGAAACGGAAGCCGAGGCGAAACGTCGCGACGCGATCACGCCTGAGTATAGTCCGCGCACTTCTAAGGAGATTTCAGATGAACAAGCTCTCGATCGTGATGGTGTCGCTCGCCGCTCTCACCGGCGTGGCGGCTGCGGGTTCTGGTTCCGGCGCGGCCGGCACGGCTGCCGGCGTCGGCGTTGGCGCGAAGGTCGACGCGAAGGCCGGCGGCGCGAAGGTCGATGCGAAGGCGGACGCGAAGGTCGATGCCAAGGCGGGCGGCGCGGCCGACGCGGGCATGATGATGAAGGCGCCGACCGAGATCGCGGACATGGCGAAGCAGATGACCGGCACGATGAAGTGCAAGGGTCAGGCGCTCGGCCACGACATGAAGACGATGGTCGACATGAGCGGCACCTGGAAGGGCGGCAAGCTCGAGACCGACAACTGGTGGATCCACGAGACGTACGACTCGAACATGGGCAAGGAGAAGTTCCACTTCGACTCGTACGTCACGTACGACAGCGGCGCGAAGAAGTGGCACCGCGTGATGGTCGAGTCGGGCGGCGGTTACTCGGTCGGCGACTCGGCCGGCATGACCGCGGGCAAGATGGACTGGGAGATGCAGTCGTGGGAGCCGATGGGCCAGTCGATGTTCCGCGATCACATCGACGCGACCGATGCGAAGGCGGGCGTCAAGACGTGGGGCGAGTTCTCGATCGACAAGGGCAAGACGTGGACGAAGGTCTACGAGCAGACCTGCAAGAAGTGACCTACGTGGCGCTCGCGAGGATCTGCTCGCAGAGCGTCGCGTAGTCCATGCCGGCGGCGCGCGCGATCTTCGGTAGCAAGCTCGTCTTGGTCATCCCGGGCAGCGTGTTCACCTCGAGGACGTAGGCGTCGCCGGCGGTCGAGATCCGCAGGTCGGGTCTCGCGTGCCCGCTGCATCCCAGCGCGGTGTATGCGGCGAGCGCGAAGCTCTCCGCTCGCTCGATCACGTCGCCGGGAAGCTGCGGCGGGATCAGGTACTGCGTGTCGGTGCGCTTGTACTTCGCTTCGTAGTCGTAGAACTTCGTCGCGGGCCGGACTTCGACGGAGCCGAGCACGCGGCCATCGAGGATGCCGACGAACACCTCGGTGCCCGCGATGTAGTCCTCGACGATCACCTCGCCGTGGTGCTTGCGCGCCTGCGCGACGGCGTCCGCGAGCTGCGCGCGCTCCTCGACGATCGACACGCCGACCGAGCTGCCCTCGTTCGCCGGCTTGACGACGCACGGCAGCTGCCAGCTCGCGAGCGCGGTCGTGGCATCGCTGCCGTCGGCGGGGCCATCGTGCGGCAGCAGCACCCAGCGCGGCGTCGGCACGCTGTTCGACTCGAAGATCCGCTTGGACATCACCTTGTCCATCGCGAGCGCGCTCGCCAGGATGCCTGATCCGGTACACGGCAGGCCCATGCACTGGCACAGGCCCTGGACCGCGCCGTCCTCGCCGTACGTGCCGTGCAGCGCGTTCCACACGATCTGCGCCCCCGCCTCCTCGAGCAGGCGAGGCAAGCTGGTCCCGGTGCGCCAGTCGACGGCGACCGTATCCCAGCGTTTCTCCTGCAGTGCCGCGACCACGCCCGCGCCCGTGTTGAGCGAGACCTCGCGTTCGGAAGACAGCCCTCCCATGACGACTGCAACGCGACGCCCACGGAACGGATGATCGACCATGACCCGTTGTACAACGCAGGAGGTGCCGGGTCGATTCGCGGAACATTATCGAACGCTGTTCGAGCACGTCCGCGACATCGTGCTGATGATCGATGCCGACACGGGCGCGATCATCGATGCGAACCACGCCGCCGAGCTCGCCTATCGCTGCACGCGCGACCAGCTGCTCGCGATGTCGATCTTCGATCTGCGCACCGACACGACGAACCGCGTCGGCCGCCAGATGCAGGTCGCCGACGAGAGCGGCACGCTGTTCGAGACGATGCACAAGCGCTGCGACGGCACGACGTTCCCCGTCGAGGTCAGCTCGCGCGGCGAGACGATCGATGGCCAGCGCGTGCTGCTCTCGATCATTCGCGACATCACGTCGCGGCGTCAGCTCGAGGAGCTGCGCGACGAGTTCCTCGTGCTCGCGTCGCACGAGCTGCGCACGCCGGTGACGAGCATCGGCCTGCGTCTCCAGCAGTTGATCCGCAGCGGCGAGCGCGGCGGCACGATCGATCAGGCTCTCGGCGACGCGCGCCTCGCGCTCGAGGAGCTGCGCCGGCTCTCGCACCTCGTCGACACGCTGCTCGACGCGCAGGTCGCGCGCGGCAAGATCGAGCTCGAGCGCCAGGAGCTCGATCTCGGTGCGCTGGTGCGCGACGTCGTCGAGCGTCATCGCGGCCACGCCGAGCGCATCGGCTGCGAGCTGACGATCGAGACGGTCTCGGTCATCGGCAGCTGGGACCGCGCGCGCGTCGAGCAGATCGTGACCAATCTGATGACGAACGCGCTCAAGTACGGCGCGGGCAAGCCGGTGCGTATCGTCGTCGGCGCCGATGCGGCGGAAGCGGTGATCGAGGTGCACGATCACGGCATCGGCCTCGCGCGCCGCGATCTGGTGCGCATCTTCGAGAAGTTCGAGCGCGCGGCATCGCCGGAGTCGTACTCGGGCTTCGGCCTCGGCCTCTACATCACGCGCAAGCTCGTCGACGCGCACGGCGGTCGCATCGAGGTGTCGAGCGAGCCCGGCAAGGGCGCGATGTTCCGCGTGCGGCTGCCGCGCTGACTAGCGGCGGCGACGGCGGCGGAACGCGAGTAGACCGAGCGCGAGCGGCGCGAGGCTCGGCGTCGTGCTCGTCGCGCTGCAACCACCGCTGGCGCCATCGGCACCGTTGTGGCCGGGCTGACCTTGCGGACCCTGCGGACCCGCCGGGCCTTCCGGACCCTGCGGACCGGGCGGGCCTTCGACGCCGACGCCGGAGCCCGACGGTCCCTGCGGACCCGGGTCACCCTGCGGCCCCTGCGGACCCTGCGGACCCTGCGGACCCGCCGGCCCCTGCGGACCCGCCGCGCCGGTCGCGCCTTGCGGACCCTGCGGTCCCATCGGACCGGTCGCGCCGGTCGCGCCGTTGCACACGTACGTGATGCCGCTCGCGGCCGTCAGCTTGACGCCGCCGAACGCGCAGTTCGGACCGGAGCCTTCGGTCGCGCCGACGACGGACTGACCGGGAATGCCTTGCGCGCCCTGCGGACCGATCGCGCCGGTCGCGCCCTGCGGACCCTGCGGTCCCTGCGGTCCGGTCGCGCCGGTGGCGCCGGTCAGACCCTGCGGACCCTGTGCGCCGGTGGCGCCCGTGGCGCCGGTCGCGCCTGCCGGACCCTGCGGTCCCGCCGGCCCCTGCGGCCCTTGCGGACCCTGCGGACCGATCGCGCCGGTCGCACCGGTCGCGCCTGCCGGACCTTGCGGTCCCTGCGGACCCGTCGCGCCCGTGGCCCCCGTCGCGCCCGTGGAACCGGTCGCGCCCTGCGGACCTTGCGGTCCCTGCGGACCTGCCGGGCCGGTCGGGAAGTCGACGAACGCGAGATCGATCGTCGGGCCCGCAAGCTGGCGCGTCGCATTGTTCGTCACGAGCGGATCGACGAACGAGGTCGCGAGCCGGCCCGTGACACCGAGCTCGAGGCTGACGCGGTCATTCGTGAAGAACGTGCCGATGCCCGTCGCCGGCGGCGTGTACGTCAGCGTGACGGTGATGCGATTCGCGTCGAGCGAGTACGCCCACGAGCCCTGCGCGTTCTGCTCCTGGACGATCGGGGCGATGCCGAGATCGACGAAGTTCGAATTGAGCGACGACGGCAGCCCGAACGTCAGGACCGTCGTGCCCGTCGAGCCGCCCGACGTCACACGCGCCGTCAGCAGCACGCGGGTCGTCGCGTTGGTCGAGTGAATGGTCGGCTCCGCCTCGAACGTGAAGTTCGGCGGAGCGGCCTGCCCGAACGCCACCGACGGCACCAACATCGCCAGAACAAACAGCACCCGGTTCCACATGGGCGTACTCGTCGCGCGAGACCACCGGGGCTGTCAACGGCAAACCCACGCGGCTGGCATGTTCATGCGCCCCCCGGGGCTACACGACGACCGGCTCGAGCTCGAGCTGCACGCCGAGCTGCGCGCGCACGCCGTCCTGGATCTCGCGCGCCAATGCCAGCAGCTCCGCCGCGCTCGCGCCTCCGCGATTCACGAGGGCGAGCGCATGCTTCTTCGAGATCCCGACACGGCCGACCGTGTAGCCCTTCGTGAAGCCGGCGCGCTCGATCAGCCAGCCCGCGCTCAGCTTCACCATGCCATCCGGCTGCGGCCACCGCGGCATCGCCGCACCGAATCGCGCATCGAGGCGCGCCACGACCGCCGGCTCGACGATCGGGTTCGTGAAGAACGACCCCGCGCTCCGCGACTCGGGATCTGCCGCATCGACGACCATGCCCTTGCCGCGCCGCAATCCGATCACGGTCTCGCGCACGCGCGCCAGCGGCGCTGTTCCGCCCTCCGCGATCGCGAGTGCCTTCGTCAGCTCCGCATAGCGCGGGCGACTCTCGCCGCGACGCAGCCGGAACGTCACGCTCGTGATCACCCACCGCGACGTGGCCTTGAACGCGCTCGTGCGATAGCCGAACCGACACTGCTCCGGCGAGAACGTCACGACCTCGCGCGTCTCGCGATACAGTGCCTCGACCCGCACGATCGTGTCGCTGACCTCCTGCCCGTACGCCCCGACGTTCTGCATCGGCGTCGCGCCGACGAGCCCCGGGATCCCCGACATGCACTCGAGCCCGGCGCGCCCCTCGTCGACCATCTGCGCGACCAGCTCGTCCCACACGACGCCCGCCTCGACGCGCACCTCATCCCCATCGTACGCGATCGCCGTCATCCCCGGCTGCACGACGCGGCCCGCAAACCCGCCATCGCCGACAACCAGGTTCGATCCGCCACCGAGGATCAACACCGGCTCGCTCGTCGCGAGCGCCTCGCGCAGCTCGTCGACCGTTGCCACGCGCACGAATTCGCGCGCCGCGCCGCCGATCCCGAGCGTCGTCTTGCCCGCGAGCGAGACGTCGCGCGCGACCTGCATCAGTGATCCCAGAACGTCAGCCCGCCGCCATCCCCGCACATGTGAATGCGGGCGATCTCGGCATCGAACTTCGTCTTGTCATCTCCGACGAGCCGCGCGCCATTGCCGAGCAGCTGTTCCTTCTGCGCGTCCCACTCGTCGCGCGCGCCGTGCAAGCAGTCCTTGTCGGTGCTGCACGCGCACACCTTCTCGGCGAGCACGTGCGCGACATTGATCAACGGCCCGGCCGCGGGCGGCGGCTGCTTCTTCTTCGCATCGCATCCCAGCAGCGCCACCAACAAGATGATCTTCTTCATCGCCCCACCGTTGCGCTCGACTCCGCGACCCGCACCAGGTTCTTGCGCGTCGCCGGCCCGAGGCGCTTCTCGAGCAGCTCGATCACATCATTGCAAACCAGCTGGATGTTGCCGGCTCCGAGCGTGATCACCAGATCCCCGGGCTTCGCCTGCTCGTCGAGCCACTTCGCGAGATCCTCGCGCCGCGGCACGTAGTGCGCATCCTTGTGCCCGGCCTCGCGCACGCGTCGCACGAGCGCCTCGCTCGAGACGCCGTCGATCGGCTTCTCG
>JAFAOG010000338.1 GCA_019237945.1 Deltaproteobacteria bacterium
GCGCCGGCTGCCGGAGCGAGAGCGCTCTCGATCAGGCCGAGCGCGCGGTCCGTGCGCAGGTTCAACGTCTCGGCCGGAAGGCCGAGGTTCGTGTGCATCTCGGCGGCGTCGAGGCTACCGAGCAGGACGCTCCACGCGAGGTCGGCGATCTCTCGCGCGTTGACCTGGCGGTAGATGCCCGCGTGGATGCCATCGGCCACGCACGCGCCGATGTGATCCTGGATGCGCGCGATGCCCGCGCTCACCGCAGCGACGACTTCGTCCGACAGCTGCGGACGGATCGCCGGCTGCGCGAGCAAGCGGAGAATGCGCGGACCTTCCGCGTCACGCTCGGCCCACCGCACGAGGATGTTCCACGTATCGCGCAGACGCTTCGACACGTCGGCGTGCTCGCGCACCTGACCCATCTCGACGTCGAACACCGTGAGGGCGTCCTCGATCAGAGACGTGTACAGGTCCTCCTTCGAGCGGAAGTAGAGGTAGATCGCGCCGACCGACAGCTGCGCCGCGCGAGCGATGAGCTCGATCGATGCACCCTGGTAGCCGCGTTCCGCGAACACAGTACGGGCCGCTTCCTGGATCCGGCGGCGACGCGCCTGCCGTTCCTGCGCTTTGCGTTCTTGAGCGTTCGTCATGGCGCTCTTGGTATCCATTATGACGCAACTCGTCAAGCCGATTTCTAGTGGCAGATGATCGCCAACAGATTCTTCGGGTTGGCAGCGATCTGATGCCGCGGTGCGGCTGAATTTCCCATCTTCGCTAAATGTGACTCGAATTTCGGATCTAACCGCGTTCATGAAAAAGATCCGAGTCACATTTGATGCGTCGGATCACCGCATGCTGCCAGCTCATCACATCCGCACGTCTGTCGCCCTCGGCGCCGCCAGCGCCACCGTGATCGCTGCGCTGCTGCTCCATCCGCGATCGCCGAGCTGCCCGCCGCCGACGCTTTCGCAGAGCGAGCTGTCGCTGTCGGCGCGCCTCGTCTCCGATCACGTTGTCGCCGGCGAGCAGGACCTCGTCGTCACGATCAAGGCACCCGACGATCGCGCGACGCACCGCCCGCCGCTCTCGGTCGCCGTCGTGATCGATCGCTCGGGCTCGATGAGCGGCGATCCGCTGACGAACGCGAAGGCCGCCGCCGATCGCCTCGTCGACATGCTCGACGAGCGCGACGCGTTCACGATCATCGCGTACTCGTCGACCGACGAGATCATCACCGGCATCACGCGCGCCACGCCCGACGCCAAGCAGCGCGCGCACACCGCGATCGCGAACATCTGGGCGCACGGCGGCACGTGCATCTCGTGCGGCATCAACGAGGGCGCGAACGAGCTCATGAAGACGCCGATCGCGGGCGGCCTCTCGCGCATGGTGCTGATCAGCGACGGCCAGGCGAACGAAGGCATCTACAACCGCGACGACCTCGCGCAGCTCGCGGCGAACACCGCGGCGCACGGCGTGTCGCTCTCGGCGGTCGGCGTCGGTCTCGACTTCGACGAGATGACGATGATGCGCCTCGCGCGCGTCGGTCACGGCAACTACTACTACGCGGAGAACACGCGGACGCTCGGCGACATGTTCGCCCAGGAGCTCGGCGGTCTCACTCAGACGGTCGCCGCGGACCTGCGCCTCGACATCAAGGAGAGCGCGACCACGCACGTCGTCGATGCGTACGGCTATCCGCTGCTGCGCGAGGGCGGGGCGATCACGGTGCCGGTCGCCGACCTGCGCGCAGGTGAGGTCCGCAAGGTCGTGCTGCGCGTGATGGTCACCGGCAACGACGTCGCCGCGCTCGACCTCGGCTGGCGCCGCGTGTCCGACGGTGCGCATCGCGACAGCCAGGCCATCGTCGCGACGACGCTGACGACCGATCCGCTCGAGCAGGCGCGCACGATCGACCGCGTGACGCTGCAGGAGGCGGAGGCCGCGCACTCGGCGCGGATCGTCGAGGAGGCCGCGCGCACCTACGAGACGCAGGGCGCCGATGCGGCGCAGCAGGTGCTCGAGCGGCACATGGCCGACCTCGACAAGAACGGCATGATCGACGCGCCGACGAAGGCGAAGCTCGAGGACGCCGAGGGCAAGGTGCGGATGGACTTCGCGAAGAAGCCGGCGCCCGCCGCGACGAAGAGCGCACGCGCCGCCGCGTACGAGCTCGCGCAGTAGCGACGGCTCGCGAGTGACGGGTCGAGGCCGGCGAGCTACGGCTCGAGGCCGGCGAGCGTGAAGCTGAGGTCGCGCGAGACGAGCACCGCGTGGCGCGCCGGCATGTCCTCGAAGCCGTCCTTCGCTTCGCCATCGCCGCCCGAGACGAGCAGCACGCCGCGGAACGACTCGTCGCGCTGGCCGCGGTCATCATTGATCCACAGCTTGCGCAGGCGCAGCGGCTCGTCATCGACGCGCGCG
This sequence comes from Deltaproteobacteria bacterium, assembly GCA_019237945.1. GTDB lineage: Bacteria > Myxococcota_A > Polyangia > Haliangiales > Haliangiaceae > JABFXX01. Next base: position 2,410 of record JAFAOG010000338.1, read on the forward strand.
ACGATCATCGAGCGGCCGTTCGTCAGCGCGAGGTTGCCGAGCTTGAGATCGTTCGCCGACTTCAACTCGTTGCGCACGAGCTTGATCGTCGCGGCGAGCGCGCGGCGCGTCGACTGCGTGCTGACGTTCGGATCATCGACCGAGCCTTCGTCGTGCATCATCGCGAGGAAGACGTGGAACACGAGCTCGGCCGGCGTCTTGCCCTTGAGGTTGCGGCGCAGGTACTCGGGGATGTGCTCGAGCAGGCGCGGCGCCGCGCTGTCGAGATCCGGCGTGCCGGTCATCGCGAACATCCAGCGGCGGAACCGGAACGGCGGCGTGTTATCCGTGCCGCCGAAGCGCTCGTCCGCGACGGCCTGCCCGATCGCGCAGTCCGTCGGAATCTCGGCCAGCGGACCGGTCAGGTCGACCGGCTTGGCGCTCGACTTGGGTGTGCGTACCAGCAGCACGTCGCCCCCCTGCGAGTAGCCGAGGCCCCAGCGCGCGACGGGCGGGCCTGCGGTCAGCACTGGACGCACGGGCGCCAGGGCGGACCACAGCCGCTTCGGTTGATTGCACATGCAAGCGAACAGCTTCATCTCGGGGCTCCGCACCGGAACGAGCAATTCCAGTGCTCAACGACCGACATTGAAGGATCAAGGACCTACGACCCGCCCTACCGTGAGACCAAGTATAGGCCCTCGGTCTGACGACGCCAATCCTCGATTCGTATTCGCTTGCGACTCAATTGCTTGCGAGCACGCGTGTCACATGTGCGAACACGCTGCCGCGGTCGGTCTCGTTGAACACCTCGTGACGCATCCCGGCGAGGTCGTGGTAGTCCGCGCCCGGTGTGCGGCCGGCGACGTGGCGGCTCTGCGCCGCGTCGGTCAGCGGGTCGGCCGCACCGACGAGCCACGTCGTCGGAACGCGGATCCGATCCGTGTGCTCTGCAACGTACTGTTGCGCCGCCGTCGACTCGGTGAACCAGCGCGCGGTCGCGATGTCGAAGTTGAGCTTGTCGGCGTCGTGCTCGCGCTGCTTCTCGACGTCGTGCGTGAGATCCGTCGCGACGATCCCGTTCTTCTCCTTGAAGTGGGGCGCGATGCGGCTCATCCCGCGGGCGAGGAACTTCCGCCAGCCCGGCACCGGCTTCTTCAGCGCGAGGTACGGCGACGAGATGATCGCGTGCGCGACATCGGGCGGCCGGTCGTCGCACAGCGCGCGCAGCGTGATCAGTCCGCCGTGCGAGTGACCGAGCGCGATCGCTTTGCTGCCGGCGGGCACCAGTGCGCGCGCCGCGGCGAGCGCGGCCGCGAAGTCGTCGAGGTAGACGTCGAAGCGATCGATGTAGCCGCGATCGCCGGGCGACTGACCATGGCCTCGGCAATCGTAGGAGAGCGCGGCCCAGCCCGCGTTCGTGATCACGTGCGCGACCTCGCGATAGCGCCCGCAGTGCTCGGCGTAGCCGTGCGTGATCAGCACGACGCCCTTGGGCGACGGCGGCACGAACGCCTCGGCGTAGAGCGCGCCGCGCGGCGCATCGATCGTGGTCGTCTTGGTCGGCGCGACAGGTCCCGGCGCAGCAGTCATCGCGCCCATCTATAGACGCTCTCCGCCGCGGGGCTCAACCCGTGCGCGAGATCTCCGGGTTGTGCTGGCCGAGTGCCTGCGTTACGGTCCGTGCGTGCGAGGGCCGAAGGCGCACGGATTGTTACTGATTTTGTGCGCCGTCGCATGCGGGCCGTTCCACGACGAACGTAGCCCCGAGAAGAGCTCCAAGCGACTCGACATCGCGAAGGACTTCTTGAAGAAGCACGAGCTCGAGGCGGCGGAGCACGAGTGTGGCGTCGCGATCTCGCTCAACCCGCAGAACGACGAGGCGTACCTGACTCGCGGCCTGGTCTCGATCGTCCGCGCGCGCGACACCGAGGTCACGCTCGAGGTCGACGGCTGCCTGACCGGCCTCGACGCCGAGTCGACCCGCAAGGACATGGACGCCGCCTTGATGAAGGCGGACGCTGACTTCGCCCAGGCGGCCAAGATCACTCCGGACTACGGCGAGGCCTGGGCGGACCGCGGCATCGCCCACAACCTCCTCGACGACTACGGGACAGCCGAGCAGTACCTGACCAAGGCGCTCTCGCTGCCTCAGCGCCTCCTCGATCCGGCGCTGACCCGGGCCAACCTCGGCTGGGCGCTCTTCCATCAGAACAAGCTGGTCGACGCGGCGAAGGAGCTCCGCCAGACGCTGCAGTTCCAGCCGAAGATGTGCGTGGCAAATTACCGGCTTGCCAGGGTTTACTACGCGCGTCAGGAGTGGGATAAAGCCGCAGAACTATTCCAGGCCGTGTCTGACGACACGACCTGCGGGTCCCAGGAAGCCAGCTACTACCTGATGAAGACTCGAATGCAGCAAGGGTTGAACGTCGACGCGAGGGCCGCGCGTGATGCGTGTCTCAAGCTGTCGCCGAAGAGCTGCGTCGCCACGCAGTGTCGGACCGAGGGACCCTGAGTGCATTCTCAACGTGAAGGAAGCGGACGTTCGGTGATGACTCCCGGATCTGGCACGGTGGTGGATGCGCGCTCGGCGCTCGCGCTCTGGCTGCGCGACGGACGCGCTCGGAAGAAACTCTCGCTCGACGACGTCGCGCGGATCACGAAGATCCAGCCGCGCATCCTCGAGAAGCTCGAGAGTGGTCAGCTCGAAGGCCTGCCCGCGGAAGTCTTCGTGCGCGGCTTCGTGCGTAGCTTCGCTCGCTGCGTCGGGCTCGACGAGTCGGAGGCACTCGATCGCTACACGCAGTGTCGCGAGCAGCCGGCGGCGCCGAGCATGGCGCGCGCGCTGGTCGAGACGATGCAGGAGCTCGCGCCGGTCACCGCGCGCGTCGTGATCGCGGACAAGCCGATCGAGGTGGTCGAGGTCATCGAGGTCGCGCCGCCGGTCGTGCTCGCGGAGACGCCGGTCGTGGTCGCGGAGACGCCGGTCGTCGAGGCGCCCGCGCCGGTGGTGGTCGAAGCCGCGTCGGTTGAGACCGCGCCGGTCGCCGAGGCCGCGCCCGCGATCGAGACCGTGCCGCTCGTCGAGGCCGCGCCGGTCGAGGCCGCGCCGCCCGCGAAGAAGAAGCGCTCGCGCAAGAAGCTCGCGACCGGCACGCCGAGCGACGGTATGCAGACCGTCGCGACGACGCCCGCCGCGCCCAAGCGCAGCCGCAAGAAGAAGGCGACGCCGGTCGAGGCCGCACCCGTCGTCGAGACGCCGCTCGTCGAGGCCGCGCCCGTCGAGACGCCCGTCGTCGAGACCGCGGCCGTCGAGACGACGATCGCCCAGGAGCCGTTCGAGGCATCGGTCGAGCACATCATCGAGATGTCGGTCGACGAGCCGGGCGGGATGCCCGTCTCCACGATCGAGTTCGCGCTCGTCGATGCCGAGCTCGCGGTCGAGGGCAGCGGCCCGACGCACGGGACGTGGCGCCCGACGATGCCGCCGTTGCCGACGACGTCGAGCATGCCGTGGCGGCGTCCTGCGCTGCCCGCGACGACGACGAGCGCGCCCACGCTCGTGATCGACGATGCCGATCCCGATCGTGCGGAGCGCGAGCAGGACGAGCGCAATGCGGCGCGCGACCATCGCGTGTCGTTCCTGCCGCCGATCCTGCTCGACCGCGAGGACAAGAGCGCGCGGCAGGGCGGGCTGACGCTCGCCGTGATCATCCTCTTGATCGCGGCGACGCTGACGCTGAGCTACCTGATGCGGCGGCCGAGCGTGAGCGGCAACGGCGTCACGATGAACGAGACGCGCGCGATTCCGGCCGCTACGCTGGCCTAGTGCCCCGCCCGCGTGATTCCGCTCCGCCCGACATGCGATCCATCGCCGATCGCGTCGTTGTTCGGGCTCGCGGTGCGTCCAGCACCGCTTCGCCCTCACGCCTCGCGCTCGGCGCGCCTCGCACGCCGGGCATGACCGTACTCACGCGGTCGGGGCACTAGATGGCAGAAGGCGAGCTCGGCGTCGTTCTCAAGACGACGCCGCTGCGCGAGTCCGACCTGCTCGTCGTGCTGTACACGGCGACGCACGGGCGGGTCGCGGCGGTCGCTCGCGGCGCGCGCAAGAGTCAGCGGCGGTTCGCGGGGGCGCTGCAGCTGCTCGTGCTCGGGCGCTATGACGTGCGGCGGTCGCGCGGCGAGCTGTGGTCGCTCGAGTCGGCTGATGTCGAGCGCGAGTGGACGGCGATCGCGAGCGACGTGTTCGCCGTCGCACACGCGAGCTACATCGCGGAGCTGGTCGCTGGGATCCTGCCGGCAGAGTCGCCGGAGCCCGAGGCGCTCGACGTGATTGTCGGGCTGTGGGACTCGCTGGCCGAGGCGGGGGCGTCGCCGGCGGCGCTGCGGCACGTCGAGCTGGCGCTGCTCGAGCTGGCGGGCCACATGCCGGCGCTCGGCAGCTGCGCGGCCTGCGGCGAGCGCGATCTGGAGAGCGGCGCGGTGTTCGATCCGTCGCGCGGCGGTGCGATCTGCCGGCGGTGCGCGGCGACGAGCCGGGGGCCCGGCGTGCGGCCGCTCGAGCCGGGGACGCGGGCGTACCTCGTCGAGGTCGCGCGGGCGGGGAGTGCGAGCGAGGCGCGCGGCGTCGACGAGCGGCATGCGGCGGGCGACCGGACGGCGGCGCGCGACGCGATGCTGGCGATGGTGACCAGCCTCGTCGGCAAGCCGCTCAAGAGCCTCGAGTACATCGCGAAGCTCGGCGCGGCAGCGCGCAAGGCGCCGTAGTACAATCGACGGCCATGGGAGATCGTCGGATCGCGCTCGTCTGCGGATCGGCGCTGCTCGCGAGCCTGGTGATGATCGGCGCGGGCGGCGCGCAGCCGGCAGGCGGTGGTGGCGGCAGCGATATCGAGATGGAGCCCGAAGCGGTCGGCTCCGGCTCCGCGAAGGCGGGCAGCGCGGCCGCGGCGGCTCCCGCGGCTCCGGCCGAGCCCGCGGCCCCGGCGAAGGATCCGAAGCTCGCGAAGAAGCTGTTCGCGGCGGCGCAGGGCTTCGAGAAGAAGGGCGATCAGCTCGCGAAGCAGAACAAGGCCGACGACGCGAAGGCGCAGTACATCGAGGCGATCAACGCGTATCAGAAGGCGATCGAGCAGGCCGATCCGATCGATCCGGCGTGGACGTTCGCGCTCGCGGTCGTGCAGGACAAGGCCGGCGATTCGGCCGCCGCCTACAAGCAGCTCAAGGCGTTCGTCGCGATGCAGCCGCCGCCGAAGGCAGATTTGCTCAAGAAGGCGCAGGCGAAGTTCGACGAGGTCGACGCGAAGGTCGGCAAGGTCACGCTGACCGTGAAGCCCGACGGCACGCAGATCATGATGGGCGACAAGACGGTCGGCGAGGCGCCGATGACGGACGCGCTGATCCTGTCGCCGGGGACGTACACGATCTCGTTCGCCGCGGTCGGCTTCGAGCCGAAGGACGTCGAGCTCAAGATCGAGGCGGGCAGCGAGACCGACCGCAAGATCGAGCTCGTGCCGGTCAAGGTGAAGATCAAGCCGCACGAGACCGAGGGCGAGCCCGAGACGCCGGTCGTGACGAAGCCGAACATGCTGCCGGTCTACGTCGGCGGCGGCGCGACGGCGGTGCTGCTCGTGACGTCGATCGTCTACGACTTCCGCGCGAAGCACCAGCACGACATCTACACCGCGAAGGCGACCGCGACGAAGGATCGCCTCGACGCGCGCGACAACGGCAAGCTGTTCGCCCACGTTGCCGATGCGACGCTCGTCGGTGCGATCGGCGCCGCCGCGTTTTCCGGCTACTGGTACTGGTACAAGGTCCGCCCGGCGCAGGCCGCGATGGGTAAGGAAAAGCAGGCCAAGGTCGCGCCCGTTCCGTGGGTCGAACCTGGTGCCGCCGGCATCACGTTCGGCGGCGAGTTCTAAGGAGTCACATGGCTACGCCTGGTTATCCGCAGATGGGACAGATGCCGCCGGGGATGGGAGGACCGCCGATGGGGGGGCCGCCGATGGGCGCGCCGCCGATGCAGCCGATGCGGCGAGGCGTGTCGAAGGCGGTGCCCGTCGTCGTATCGGCCGGGCTCGCGGTCGGCGTGTTCTGTGGCCTGTTGTTCGGCGTCGGCACCGGCAAGAAGGATGCGGTCGCCGCGCCTTCGAAGGGCACCAATCACAAAGAGGTGAAGGACGACACGCCGACGACACCGGTCGGCGAGACGCAGAACAAGATCACGCCGACCGACAAGATCCAGCCGAAGGGCATGGGCAGCGGCGTCGTCGTGGCGAACGGCTCGGGCGCGGGCTCCGGCTCCGCGACCGCGATGGCCGGCAGCGCCGCGGGCTCGGCCGCGGCCGTCGCGCCGAAGACGACGAAGGTCGTGATCAAGGTGAAGCCGGATGCGGCGGCATCGGTCGCGAAGATCCAGATCGACGGCAAGGACATCGAGGGCAGCTCGATCGACGTGCCCGCCGACAAGAAGAGCGTGAAGATCGCGGTGACGGCGACCGGCTATCACTCGTTCGAGCCGAAGTCGTACGACGTGTCGGGCGACGACATGACCGTCGAGATCGAGCTGACGAAGCGCGGCGGCGGCGGTGGTGGCTCGCCCGGGTTCGGCGGCACCGACACGCACCGGCCGACGGTTCCGACGCGTCCGCCCGGCGGCGACACCGGCACGAAGCCGCCTCCGAAGAAGAAGCCGCCCGGCGGGCTGATCGACATCTAGGTCGACAGCTAGTTACGCGCGGCGAGCTGCTGCGTGCCGGTGCGCGTGACGTTGTTGCCGAGCTGCACGCCGGTGTCCTCGACGACGTGACCGCGCGTGTCGGTGACGCGCAGCTGGTACGGCCCGTTACCGAGGCCACTCGTCTGCACGAAGTAGTTGTAGTCGACGCGGCCGATCGACTGGTACGCGCCGCCGACCATCGCCTCGACCTTCGCGATCGGCCAGCGATGGTTGCGGATCTGGATCGCGGTCCAGTACGGATTCGAGCCGTCCTTGAAGTGGTACTCGATCGGGCCGGAGACGTTGCACTCGACCTCGTGCCACATGATCGACACGCGCCCCGCCGACAGCGGTGCGATCTGCTGGAACGCCTGCGGCGACAGATCGAGGTCGCCGTGCATGCAGCCCGGGCACGAGTCGACGACGCGCACCGTGACGACGCCCATCGGCCCGGTCACCTCGAGGCACGCGCCGCACCACGCGGCATTGTTGTAGTCGGGCGCGTTCATCGCGGCGACGAGCAGGTCGCTTGGCGACGCGTCGAAGCTGCAGTTGCCGGTGCCGTCGGCGTTGTAGTACGTGCCGTCGCCGATCTCGTCGTCGGGGATCGGCGTGCAGCTCGTGCCGTGCGGACCGTCATCGACCGGCGCGCTCGACGAGCCACACGCAGCCGCGAAGACGAGCACCCACCTCACCGGGCGATGGTAGCTCAGCCCTTGACCGCGCCGGCGGTCAATCCACCGACGAGGGACCGCTGTAGGACATAGAACGCCACCATCACCGGGATCGAGGTCACGACCGCGCCCGCTGCGAAGAGTCCCCAGTCCGCGCTGAACTGGCCGACCGACGACTGGATCAGCACGGGCAGCGTGTACTTCGACTCGTCGGTCATGAACGTCGACGCCATGATGAACTCGTTCCACGCGGTCATGAACGAGAACAGCGCCGTGACCGCGATGCCGGGCCGCGCGAGCGGCAAGATGATGCGGCGGAAGATCATCCACGGCGACGCGCCGTCGATGCGCGCCGCTTCCTCGAGCTCGCGCGGCAGCGAGTCGAAGTAGCCCTTGAGCGTCCACACGCAGAACGGGATCGCGGTCGTCGAGTAGACGAGCACGAGGCCGACCATCGAGTTGAGCAGGCCGAGCTTGTCGAGGATGACGTAGAGCGGCAGCATCAGCAGCGTCGCGGGGAACATCTGCACGACGAGGAACGTCGTCAGGCCCGCCTTGCGGCCGGGGAAGCGCAGCCGCGACAGCGCGTACGCGGCGGTGCACGAGATCACGACGCCGACGACGGTCGTCGCGAGCGCGATGATGATCGAGTTCGCGGCCTGGCGCAGGAACAGCAGCTCGCCGTGCGGACCGCGCGCGCCGAACAGGTCGCGGAAGTGCTGCGTCGTCACGTGCTCGGGCAGCGGCGAGCCGCCGAGCGACGTCGCGTGGCCCGGCTCGAACGCCTTCTTGCAGACGAGCATCACCGGATACAGGACAACCGCGACGAGCACGATCAGCGCGGCGTGCACGAGCGCGTGCCGGACGTTGAAGGCGCGGCGCTTCACGCGGGCTCCTTGCTGCGCACGACGCGCGTGCCGAAGACGGTCCACAGCAGCAGGATGAGGAAGATGATCGTGCCCTCGGCGGCGGCCATGCCGTACCGATCGCCGCGCTCGAACGCCCAGCGATATGCATCGGTGACGAGGATGTTCGTCGAGTCGCCCGGCTTGCCGCCCGACACGAGGAAGATCACGTTGAACATGTTGAACGTCCAGATCGAGCCGAGCGCGACCGCGGGCCCGAGCGCCGGGCGCAGGTGCGGCAGCGTGATGTGACGGAAGCGCTGCCACGCGCTCGCGCCGTCGACGCTCGCCGCCTCGTAGAGCTCCTTCGGGATCGTCTCGAGCGCACCGAGCGCGACGACCATCATGAACGGGAAGCCGAGCCACGTGTTCGTGATGACGTTCGCGGAGAACGCGGTCGCCCACGAGCCGAACCACGACACGTCACCGAGGCCGACCGCGTGCAGCAGCGAGTTCACGGCGCCGTACTGGCCCTGGAACATGCCCTTCCACATCAGCGCGGTGATGTAGTTCGGGATTGCCCACGGCAGGATCAGCAGCATGCGGAAGATGCCCTTGCCGCGGAGCCACTTGCGCGAGAGCAGGAGCGCGAGCGAGACGCCGACGGTGACATGCAGCGCGATGTTCGCGACGGTCCACAGCACCGTCACGCCGAGGATGAACCAGAAGTTCAACGGATCGTCGAGCGAGTGGCCGTTGCCCGACAGGATGCGCGTGAAGTTGTCGAGCCCGACGAACGTCCACGTGCCCTGGTGGTGGTCGTAGAAGCCGAGCAACAGGCCGATCACGAACGGCGCCGCGACGAGCACGCTCATCGCGACCGCGGCCGGCGACAAGAAGCTCAGCGCCACGCGATGCGTGACGAGCCCGCGCGCGAAGCGATCGCTGACGCCGATGTGCTGCATCGCCGCGACGACGAACGCGAGCGCGAGGATCAGCGACGCGGCGACCCACGACTGCCAGAGCAGCGTCGGGACGGCGAGCGTCGCGATGCCGGCGAGCGTGCCGAGCCGCTGCGCGTTGCGTCCGACGAGCGCGCCGGCCGCGACGAGCGATGCGCCGAGGCCGAGGACGCCGATGAACACGAGGAACGGGTAGGGCGCCGGCGCGGCGGGTGCGGTGATCGCGATCGCGATGCCGCCGGGCGCCTTGTGCGCGACGAGCGCGCGGCCGCTGCCGTCGGGCAGCATCTCGGCGATGGTCGCGCCCTGCTGCGCGCGATTCGCGGCGTCGTAGAACAGCTTGTCGTCGGCGACGTGCGGCTCCGCGCCGAGCACGCGCGTCTTGCCGCCCTCGCGGATCGTGCGCCGGCGCAGGTACGAGTGCTTCGTCGAGATGCGCGGCTCGCTGACGATCGCGGCGTGCACGGTCGGCAGCGCGTCGCGGCCATCCGCGACGGCGTCGGCGCTGCGCGTCGCGAGATCGATCTGGCGCGCCGCGAGCTCGCGGTTGCGCACGCCGACGAACGCCGCCGACGCGATGACGAGCGCGAGCACGCCCGCGAACATGAAGTCGCGCAGCTGGCGCCCGAGGACGGGCACGCGCGTGTAGGACGACTCGCTCATTTCTTGTCCGTGTACTTCTCGATCTCGCGCTGCAGCGCATTGAGGCTCGCGCCGGGATCGTCGCGGCCGGCGAGCACCTCGCCGAGCGCCGTGCGGTACGGCGTCCACACGCGCCGCATGTTCGGATCGTTCGGCATCGGCACGACGTGCTGGAGCTGCGCGCGGAACACGGCGACGGTCGGATCGCCGGCGAGCTCCTTGTCGTCGTACGCGTGGATGTTCGGCACGACCTGATGGCCGGCCTTCGCGCGCACGACCGCGCTCGCGTCGCCCGACAAGAAGTCCATCACCGCAAACGCGGCGTCCTTGTCCTTGGCGCGCGCGCTCATCAGGATGCCCTCGGCGGTGACGAACGGCGCCGCCGGCTTGCCGGTCTCGCTGACGATCGGCAGCGTCGTCACGTGCCACGGAACATTGCGGCCGATGTCGGGGATGAACCACGGGCCCGACACGACCGTCGCGGCGCGCCCGTCGTTGAACATGCTCGCGATCAGCGGACCCTGCGCGTCTTCGGGCGCGACGCCCTGCGCGACCAGCGACCGCGCGAACGTCATCGCCTGCGTCGCCTGCGGGGTCGCGATCGTCAGCGCGCCGTCGTCGTCCATCACGCGGCCGCCGAAGCCGTGCAGCCACATCGCGTGCGCGTACAGGTCCGGCGACGGATACGCGACCGCGAACACGTGCCGATCGCGCAGCTTGCCGGCGAGCGCGAGCAGATCCGCGGTCGTCTTCGGCGGCTCCGGCGCGAGGTCGCTGCGGTAGTAGAGCACCAGCGACTTCACGGTCATCGGGAGGCCCCACAGCGAGCCGTGATACGCCATCGCGCCGAGCGACTGCTCGGTGAACCGATCGGCGCGCGCGTCGTCGACCCAGAACTCGAGCGGCTCGATCACGCCGGCCGCCGCCCAGTCGCCGATGCGGTCCTGCGGATAGATGAAGAGGTCGGGGCCGTTGCCGCGCGGGATCGCCGACGACAGCTTGTCGGCGAACGCGTCGTACGGCACCGCAACGAGCGTCACCGGCTGATCGGGATGCGCGGTGTTCCACGCGGTGGCGGTCGCCTCGAGCGCGACGCGTTCATCGCCGTTGTACGCGTGCCACAGCACGACGCCCTTCGGCTCGCTGCACGCGACGAGCAGCGCGAAGACCGCGACGAGGAATTTCACAGCCGTTCCTCGCTCGCGCGATCGAACAGATGGATCGATTTCGGGTCGAGCCAGACCTGCACGGTGTCGCCGGGACGCGGCGCGGCGCCGGCATCGGTGCGCACGGTCAGCGGACCGGCCGCGCTCTCGACGTGGAGCACGACCTCCGCGCCGAGGACCTCGCGCATCGCGACCTCGCCGCGCAGCGGCACGTCGTCGCCGGTCTTCGCGAGCGACAGCCGCTCGGGCCGGATGCCGACGACGACGCGATCGACCGCGGCCGCCGCCGGGCGCAGCGAGGGCACGTTCGCGATCGGCACCGGAATCTCGAAGCCGTTGCCGCGCGCCGAGGCGCTGCCCGCACCTTGCGTCAGATCCGCCTCGAGGAAGTTCATCGACGGCGTGCCGAAGAAGCCCGCGACAAACCGGTTCGCCGGCTTCTCGTAGATGTCGATCGGCGTGCCGATCTGCTGCACGACGCCGTCCTTCAGGACGACGATCTGATCGGCGAGCGTCATCGCCTCGATCTGATCGTGCGTGACGTACATCGCCGTCGCGTTCAACTCGCGGTGGATGCGCGCGATCTCGCGCCGCATGTCGCCGCGCAGCTTCGCGTCGAGGTTCGACAGCGGCTCGTCGAACAGGAACACCTTCGGCTGGCGCACGACCGCGCGGCCGATCGCGACGCGCTGCTTCTGCCCGCCGCTGAGCGCCTTTGGCCGCCGCTCGAGATACGGGCGCAGGCCGAGCGAGTCCGCGGTCGCCTCGACGCGCCGCCGGATCTCTGCTTCCGGCAGATGCTTGATGCGCAGCCCGAACGCCATGTTCTCGAACACGGTCATGTGCGGGTAGAGCGCGTAGCTCTGGAACACCATCGCGATGTCGCGCTCGGCGGGAGGCAGGTGCGTGACGTCGCGGCCGTCGATCAGGATCTTTCCGGCGGTCGGCTCCTCGAGGCCTGCGACCATGCGCAGCGTCGTCGACTTGCCGCAGCCGCTCGGGCCGACGAGCACGACCATCTTGTGCGCCGGAATCACGAGATCGAGGTCCGGGATCACGGGCCGCGCGACGCCGTCGTACTGCTTGCGGATGCCGGAAAGCTCGAGATCACACACGCGGCGCGCGAAGAGCAGGCCTCATGCCAGCCTACGTCCGCGAAATCGCAGACCCCCATGGCAGCTCCGTCCACTTTCGCAACCTGACATCGGTTGCCGAAGCAGACGTGCCGAGCTTCAGAAAACTGAAGAGGCGCCGAGCAGGTACGCGCGCTTGGCGAGGCATGGCGGTTGCGAGGCGGCACCGCGATGCGCCACGTCGTTCTCGCGATCCTCGTCCTGCCAGCGGTTGCCGCCGCGCAGCCCGGTCCCGACGATCCGACGCCACCGGGCCTGACCCCACCGCTCGCCGCCCCGCCGCCGCCAGCCCCGCTCGAGCAAGCGGACCGCGACGACGCCGCTGCCGATCGCGCGTATGGCACGAGCACCGCGATCGCGCAGGCGGCGGGCAATGTCGATCTCTCGATCCGCGGCGCGCAGGGCGGCGTGCTGTTCAGCGCGGCGCTCGGCCTCGGCGGCGGGATCGAGATCTCCGGCCAGCTCGGCGGCGCGAGCGAGATGGGGCTCGTCGGGGGCGACCTCAAGATCGCGGTGCTTCGCGAACGCACGTGGGGCTTCGCGATCGAGGGTAGCTATCACCTCGTCGGCGACGGCGAAGGAGCCGGCGGCGTGTTCTCGTTCGGCGGCGTCGCGACGTGGGTGTCCGACCAGGCGGTGTTCTCGCTCGGCGGCGGCATGCTGGGAGGCAGTGGCGATCAGTCGCTGCCCTATGCGAACGCGAGCCTGATCGCGGGCCGCGGCGCGTTCCGGCCGATCGTCGAGGTCGCGCTCGCGTCGTCGCTGGACGTGGGATTTCTCGGAGCCCGCATCGGGAACCGCACCGTCGCGCTCGACGTCGGGGTCGGTTTCGGCCGCGACGGCGACGGTGGCCATGGGGTCGGACCACTGCCGCTGCTGGGACTTACGCTGCGGCCCTGAGAATTCCGGTAATTGACCGATCGTCGCCGTCGGGTTAACCGTATGACTCGACAATGGCACGCCGTCCTGCCCGTAGACGTTCATTTGGGCGGAGGCGTGCGCGTCGCGTGAAGCAGATGCAACCGGTCGGCTTGCCGGCGCCGCTGCATCAGGTCTCGAACCCGGTCGATGGCGGAGCGCTGCGCGTGCTCGGTTCGGGCGATGTGGCGTTCCAGGCGATCCTCGAGCGCGTCCGCGGCGCCAAGAAGTCGATCGAGATCCGCGCGTTTCTGTGGCGCGACGACGAGGCCGGCAACCTGCTCGGCGAGGCGGTGCTCGCGGCCGCCGATCGCGGCGCGCAGGTCACGATCCACAAGGATCGGATCGCGGCGGTCTACGAGTACACCGGCGGCAACAAGCAGAGCTTCTTCCACAAGCGAGTCGATCCGGTGCGCGGCTTCCAGGCGTGGCTGCTCGGTGCGGTGTATCGCGCGCCCGGCTCGTTCAAGCAGCGCCCGAACGCGCTCGCGGAGCGGCTGCTCGCGCACCCGAAGATCACCGTCGAGCACAACCGCAAGCGCTTCGATCACAGCAAGGTCTACATCATCGACGATCGCATCGTCGCGCTCGGCTCGATGGGCGTCGGCGACAACCACCGCCACGAGTGGATCGACGTCATGGTCGAAGCCGAAGGCGAGGAGCACGTCGCGCGGCTGCGCGAGCGGATGACCGGCCACGACGAGTTCGATCCGTCGCGCGGTCTCGACTTCCTCGTCCACAGCCGCGAGGCGCACCGCAAGCGCAGCTGCCCGATGATCAGCCATCGTCTCGCGCTGATCGAAGCGGCGCGCGAGTCGCTCACCGTCGAGATGGCGTACCTCGGCGACCGCCGGTTCACCGCGGCGCTCGCGCGCGCCGTGCAGCGCGGCGTCCACCTGAAGCTGGTCACCGCCGATCAGGCCGACGTGCTCGGCGCCACGAACCGCGCGACGTGCGACATGCTGCGCCGGCTCACCGGTGCGCCGGAGAACCTGACGATCGTGCTGCTGCCGCGGATGGTGCACAGCAAGGTCGTCGTGATCGACCATCGGTGGAGCGATGTCGGCAGCGCGAACTTCACCGCGCTCTCGCACGGCGTCTACGACGAGATCAACCTGTACGCCGACAGCGCGCCATTCGCGCGTGCGCTCGAGGCCGAGATCGACGCGCACTGCGCCGACGGGCGCATCGTCGATCAGAAGCTGACCTGGAAGCGCGCGTTCTCTGGCCTCGAGGCCGCGATCGTCGCGTATCAGGCGCGTCGAGGCGGCTGATGGCGCTGGCCGATCCCAGCGAGCGCCAGAAGTCGGAGCGTCGCCGTCAGATCATCGAGTCCGCGAAGGCGGTGTTCGCGGAGGCGGGCTATCACGGCGCGTCGATCCACGCGATCATCGAGCGCGCCCAGATCGCGCGCGGCACGTTCTATCTCTACTTCGAGAGCAAGGCGGCCGTGTTCGACTCGATCCTCGACGAGGCGATGCGCGAGCTGCGCGGCCGCATCAAGCGGATCGATGTCGAGACGCCGAACGCGGTGCCGCCGCAGCAGCAGCTGCGCGAGCAAGTGATCGCGACGCTCGACTACATCGTCCGCGACCGCGCGCTCGCCACGCTGCTGCTCTCCGCCGGCCACACGCCCGACGCCGAGGCGGCAGAACGCCTCGACCAGTTCTTCGGCGAGGTCCGCGCCCTGCTCGAGCGCGCGATGGAATCCGGCATGGAGATCGGCCTGCTCCGGAAGGTCGATCCGCAGCTCGCAGCGGCTGCGATGCTCGGCATGTTTCGCGGTGTCGTCGAGCAGCTGACGAGTCAGACCCATCTCCCACCGATCGAAAATGTCGTGGCGGAGGTGCTGATGATCGCATTGCGTGGCGTCCTCAAGTAGGACACCT
>JAFAOG010000412.1 GCA_019237945.1 Deltaproteobacteria bacterium
CCGTGCCCGGCGGCAGGTCGGCGATCAGGTAGTCGAGGTCGCCCCAGTCGACGTCGGAGAGGAACTGCGTGAGCAGGCGATGGACCATCGGGCCGCGCCAGACGACGGCCTCGTCCTTGTCGACGAAGAAGCCGACCGAGACGACGCGCAGGCCGTGCATCAGGGCCGGCACGATCTTCGAGTCCTTGGAGGCCTGCGGCGGCACTTCGGGCGCACCGAGCATCGTCGGGATCGAGGGGCCGAAGACGTCGGCGTCGAGCAAGCCGACCTTGGCGCCGGCGCGCTGCAGTGCGAGCGCGAGGTTGACGGCGACCGTCGACTTGCCGACGCCACCCTTGCCCGCGGCGACCGCGATCACGTTCTTGGGGCCCTTGAGGACCGCCTTGTCGGAGGGCGCCGGCGTGTACGCCGTGTTGACCTCCGGAATGATCGTCTGCTTCTTCGCGCCCAGCGCATCGAGGGCGGTCTTCACGCGCGCGACCAGCTCCTTGCGCTGCGCGAGCGGGTACGCGTGCGTCGGGATGTCGAGGCGAACGAGCACGTCGTCGCCCTGGACCTCGGCGGTGCGGAAGATGCGGTAGCTGACGATGTCGGCCTCGAGCATCGGGTCGATGACCTTCGAGAGCGCTTCGCGGACCTGGTCGACGGTGATGCTCATGGCAGATGTCCTAGCTTCAGGCGCTTGGCCTCGAGGTAGTCGGCGTTGTGCTCGCTCTCGCCCACCCAGTGAGCTTCGAGCGCGTCCACGCGCACGCCGGCCTGTTCGAGGCCAGCGCGCTTCTTCGGGTTGTTCGTCATCAGGCGCACGCTCGCGACGCCGAGGTCGCGCAGGATGTCGGCCGCGACGTCGTAGCCGCGCGCATCTGCATCGAAGCCAAGCGCGAGGTTGGCCTCGACCGTGTCGTGACCTTCGTCCTGCAGGTGATACGCGCGGACCTTGTTGCCGAGGCCGATGCCGCGGCCTTCCTGCACGAGGTAGACGAGCACGCCGCGGCCTTCGCGGGCGATCCGCGCGAGCGCCGCATCGAGCTGCGCCCGGCAGTCGCAGCGCAGCGAGCCCATCACCTCGCCGGTGAAACAACTCGAGTGCACGCGCGTCAGCACCGCGGGTCCGGTCACGTCACCGAGCACCATCGCGACATGCTCTTCGTGCGCGAGACCGACCGCGCTCGCCCCCAGGCCTCCCGGCTCTCCCGTGCGGTACACGACCACGCGAAACTCGCCGTGCGGGGTCGGAAGCCGGGCGTCGGAATACCTCGTAAGCATGCGTGCCGAGCCGTGTATGGCCGGGTCCTACGTCCTTGTCAATGCATGCTAAGGTTGGCCGGCAATGGCGGTACGTCCGACGGTCATCTGGCCCGATCCACGGCTGCGCGAGCCCACGGTTGCGGTCACGACGGTCGATGACTCGGTCCGCGAGCTCTACCGCGACCTCTGCGACTCGATGTACGCGGAGAACGGCCTCGGCATGGCGGCGCCGCAGATCGGCGACCACCGCAAGATGTTCATCGTCGAGCCCAAGCTCGCTGGCCGCCCCGAGACCGATCTGCCGGTGTGCCTGATGAACCCCGAAGTGCTGTGGACGTCGGATGAAGTGCAGGACAGCGAAGAAGGCTGCCTGTCGTTCCCCGACATCTACATCAAGGTCAAGCGCCCGATGCGCTGCCGCGTCCGCGCGATGGGCCTCGATGGCCAGCTGTTCGAGATCGAAGGCGAGGCGCTGATGGCCCGCTGCCTGCTGCACGAGAACGATCACCTGACCGGCAAGCTGCTCGTCGACTTCGTCGGCCCGCTCAAGCGCCAGATGATCAAGAAGAAGCTGCAGAAGGTCAAAGACGCCGAATCGGAAGCCGAGGCCGAGGCCTAAGTGCTACAAGCGCGGTCGTGACCGACTGCGTCTTCGTGCGAGGCCTCGAGTTCGAGGGCAACCACGGCTACACCGCCGCGGAGCGTCGCGGCACGCGCCGCTTTCGCGTCAACCTGACGCTCGAGCTTCCGCTCGCGGCCGCCGCCGCCTCCGACCGCATCGCCGATACGGTCGACTACTGGAAGGTCAGCGAGATCGTCGTCGCGCTCGGCACGAAGTCGACCTACAAGCTGATCGAGGCGCTCGCGGGCGCGATCGGCACCAAGATCCAGGAGCTCTATCCGCACGCCGCGGTCGCGATCGAGCTCGAGAAGCTCGCGCCACCGTGCCCGGGCGTCCCCGCCGCGTGCGGCGTGAAGCTCGTCTTCCCCGCTCGCCAGGCAGAGCCCGGCTCGCTCCACCTCGGGCCGGCGAGGTCGTGATGTTCACGTACACGACACCGGTCCGGTTTGCGGACGTCGATCACGCGGGCATCGTCTACTACCCGCGCTTCTTCCACTTCTTTCACCTCGCGTTCGAAGAGCTGTGGCGCGCACGCATGGGCGCCCGCGCGTACGTCGAGCTGCTCGATCGCGATCACGTCGGCTTCCCGGCCGTCTCCGCATCCTGCGACTTCAAGGCGCCGCTGCGCTTCGGTGACGACGCCGAGATCCAGCTGACGATCTCGCGCCTCGGCACCAAGTCGATCACGTTTCACTACCGCGTGTGGCGCACCGAGCCGCGGGAGCTGGCCGCCGATGGCTCCGTCGTCGCCGCCGTGGTCGATCTCGCAAAATTCGTCGCCGTGCCAATCCCGTCACGCGTCTCGGAGATGCTCGCGGACCTCGTAGAAGTTCCCGGTTGATTCCGCTTTACCCGCCCATCGCTCCGCGCTAAGCCCGGCCTCCCGATGATCGAGCGTGACCCCAAGACGTTGGCCCGCCTCCAAGCCGTCGTGACCGCTCTCATCGAGCACCGCGTCTCGACCTCGCTGGTCGATGTCGAGCGTGCCCTCCAGCGCTGGCGCTCGGGCGATCACTCGGCCCTCGCCGCGCACGGCGCCGTCCTCCGCCACGCCGCCCGCTGCGAGCGCACGGTCGAGCGCGTCACCGCCGCCGCCGGCGACCGCCCCGAAGGCATCCTGCGCGACGCCGTCGACGCCGGCCTGATGGCGGCCGAGGAGTTCGTCGAGCTGGTCGGCAAGGACCCTTCCGAGGTGCCCTCGATCGACGCGCTCCGCGACGAAGACGACGCCTCCGCCCCCGACAAGCGCAAGACGCTCGAGTCGCTGCTCGCGCGCGGCCCGGTGTTGGTGCACGTCGATGCTCGCCGCGCCGACGTCTCCGTCCCGCCGCGCTTCCGCGCCGACCCGTCGCTCGTCCTGCGCTTCGGCTACAACCTCTCCCCCGCGATCGTCGACCTCGCCGTCGACGAGGACTGCATCTCCGGGACGCTCACGTTCGGCGGCCAGCCGCACCGCTGCGTCCTCCCGTGGACCGCGGTCTACGCGGCGATGGTCGAGGGCGAGCAGCGGGGCACCGTGTGGCCCGAGGACGTCCCCGAAGACGTGCTCACCGGCGGCGGCGAAGCGCCGGCCGCGACCGCGACACCCGTCCCGACGGAGACGGCGGCCGAGAAGAGTGGCCCCCGCGCGCGTCGCGCGAGTCACCTCAAGCTCGTCGAATAGGGCGCCCTGCCCCGCTCGCGTGAACCCGGGCCCGCGCCGCGGTACTAACGGCGCATGCGCCTCGCCTTGCTCGCCCTGCTTGCCGCTGCGTGTGGCGGATCGCACCCGTCGCGCGGCACCGACGTCATCGAGAGTCACGCACCGCCGGCGAAGCCCCGTGCGACTCCGGCGCCGAGCGTCGCGTTCGCCGACGGCAAGTTCGCGCTCAACATGCTGCCCGCGGTCGCGCGCGCGGGAGAGGCCGTGATCGTGCCGATCAGCGGCGGCGATGCGGGCCGCGGCTATCCGAACCTGAAGCTCGAGATCCATGACCGCAGCGACAAGGTCGTGCAGACGATCGATGTGATGACGTCGAACGAGTTCGAGACGTTTGTCGTCGACGGCAAGCCGGGCCCCGCGCTCGAGAAGCGGATCGCGGCGGCGAATGCGGAGCTGGTGCGCCAGCACAACGTGCATGACCTGGTCGCGATGCACGCGCTGGAGATGCAGAAGCCGCTCGATGGCGGCGAGCCGCACCTGGCGATCGGCGATGGCATGGACGTCGACTGGAACCGCACGCACCTGCACGTGCTGCATCACAATACGGATCGCGAGGTGACGACGTACGACGGCACGCCGTGGCTGGTGAAGGATCACGAGCCGTGCCCGAAGTGCCCGCCGTGCGAGAACCCGGCGCACCTCGACGGCGTGTGGCACGCGAACGAGATCAACGTGCTCGTGATCCAGGTCGGGTATCGCGGAACGGATACGTGCTGGGAGCCCGCCGATCAGATGCACGTCGTCGTGTGGTGATATCGTCGGGCGATGCCGGATTGGGTGCCGCTCGTGACCGACGCTGGCGAACGTGCTCGGATCGCCGGACTCGTGCGCGAGATCGTCGACGCGGTCGACGCGTTTCCCGTCGACGCCGGAGATCACATGGATCTCGTCGATCGCGCGCTGCTGCATGCGTACGTCGATGGGGATGCGGGCGCGCACCTCGGGCGCGCGGTCGAGGCGCTTCGCCAGCCGCCGCGAGGAACGGGGCTGTACGGAGGGATTCCGCGGGTTGGCTGGGCCGTCGCGCATCTCACCGAAGGTGACGACGCCGATGCGATCATCCGTGCCGTGCTCGCGACGACGAGCGGGACGACGACCGACGAGTACGATCTGATCAGTGGCTGGGTCGGCTGGGGTGTGCTGGCGCTCGAGTGCGGCGAGGCCGGCGGTGCCCTCGCGCGGCAGGTGCTCGCGCAGCTGGAGGAGACGGCGCGGCCCGCTCCGTTCGGCGGCGTCGGGTGGTTCACGCGGCCCGAGCAGCTGACGTACAGCCAGGTCGAACAGGCGCCGGAGGGGTACTGGAACTTCGGAATCGCGCACGGTAGTGCGGGTGTGATCGCGCTGCTCGCGCGGATGATCGTGTGGGAGATCGAGGTCGAGCGCGTGCGCGCGCTGCTCGTGCCGGCGGTCGATGGCTTGATCGCGAGCGCGGACGGCGGCGCGTTCGGCCGGTGGTGGACGACGAGCTCGCAGCGTGGGCGCTCCGTCGCGTGGTGCTATGGCGATCTCGGCGTCGCGGGGGCGGTGCTCGATGCGGCGGCGGTGATGGACAACGCGCGATGGCGCGAGGCGGGCGTTGCGGCGGCCCGGCGGACGGCAGCGATCGCGGCGGAGCACTCGGGGGTCGTCGATGCCGGCCTGTGTCACGGCCAGGCGGGGGCAGCCCACGTCCTCGCGCGGCTCTATCAGCGCACCGGCGATCCCGAGCTGGCGGCTGCGGCCCGACGGTGGCTCGGCAACCTGCTCGAGGAGCGGCGTACGGATCCGGTCGCTGGCTTTCCTGTGTGGCGGGCGTACGGGCCGCAGGGCGCGGGCTGGGAGGCGAACACGTCGCTGCTCGAGGGCGCGTCGGGCGTGGCGCTCGCGTTGCAAGCGGCGATCGACGAGCGCGACCCGCTCTGGGACCGCCTGCTGCTCGTCGATGCGTAGTACGATGGGGTGCGGTGTCGACGTCGACCGTCTCTGCGGATGATCTCGAGGTCGTCAATCTCGAGGGGGCGCCCAGCCTGGTGCGCGTCATGCGGTGCACGCATCCGCTCGAGCGCAGCGTGCGCGTGCCGCTCGACGGCGTGAACCTCGTTGAGCTCGGTCGCGGCGAACTCGCGATCACGCGCGACGGCGACAAGGTGAAGCTCGGCGTTCCCGACGAGCGGATGTCGTCGGCGCACTGCAAGTGGACGCGCGACGGGCGCCGGTTCTTCCTCGCCGACCTCGGCAGCAAGAACGGCACGCTCGTCAACGGGCGGCGGATCGAGACGAAGGAGCTTGCCGACGGCGACGTGATCGAAGCGGGGCAAACGTTCTTCGTCTATCGCGCCCGCAATCCGCGCGAGATCGCGGCGACACCGACGTGGCTCGCGGAGTCCTCCGGTGGCGAGCTGCCGCTGACGACGTTCGTGCCCGCGCTCGCCCGGCAGTATCAGGCGCTTGCGGCGGTCGCGAAGTCGACGGTGCCCGTCGTCGTGCTCGGCGAGACCGGCACGGGCAAGGAAGTTGTCGCGCGCGCCGTGCACCGGATGAGCGACCGCACCGGGCCGTTCGTCGCGATCAACTGCGGCGCGATTCCCGGGAACCTGATCGAGAGCGAGCTGTTCGGCGCGAAGAAGGGCGCGTTCTCCGGCGCGACCGAAGACCGCCAGGGTCTCGTGCGCAGCGCCGATGGCGGGACGCTGTTCCTCGACGAGATCGGCGAGCTGCCGCCGACCGCGCAGATCGCGCTGCTGCGCGTGCTGCAGGAGCACGAGGTGATGCCGATCGGTGCGACGCGCCCCGTGAAGGTCGACGTGCGCATCGTCGCCGCGACGCACCGGCCGCTAGACCGGCTCGTCGATTCGGCGAGCTTTCGTGCGGACCTGTTCGCGCGCCTCGGCGGACTGACGATCCGGCTGCCTGCGCTGCGCGAGCGCCGCGAGGATCTCGGCCTGATCATCGGCGGGCTCGTGAAGCGGATCGCGAAGAAGCCTGACGACGTGAAGTTCTCGCATGCGGTCGGCCGCGTGCTCTTCTCGTATCCGTTCCCGCGCAACATCCGCGAGCTCGAGAAGACGCTCGGCCTCGCGGTGACGATCGCGACCTCGACCGCCGCCCCACTGGTCGACATCGAGCACCTGCCCGACGAGCTGCGCGCGCCCAACGAGCTGCGGCCTGCGACGACTCCCGAGATCGACGAAGACGAGGAGCGCAAAGCACACATCATCGCACTGCTGGTGCAGCACCAGGGACGCGTGGCCGACGTCGCGCGCGCGATGGGCAAGGCGCGGATGCAGATCCATCGCTGGATCCAGCGCTACGGCATCGACCTCGAGTCGTATCGGAAGTGACGCGTAACAGTGTTACGCGCGGCGCAACCTGCGACACCGAGGGTGTTACGCGTTGACGCGCGCGAGAGTGCCCGCGTATCGTGGAGTTGCATTGCTTGTCGTGGGTGGCATGAGGCGTGCTCGTCGGGGGGCGGAGACCCGATGAGCTCATCTGCTACCGAGGCGCGTGTCCTCGGCGATTTCGTGCTCGGCGCCAAGCTCGGTGAGGGTGGCTTCGGCACGGTCTATAAGGCCCACCAGAACTCGCTCGACCGCCCGGCCGTGATCAAGACGGTGCGTGCGTCGCTCGCGCATCGTCAGGAGGCGCATGCGCGCTTCCTCCAGGAGGCCAAGCTCGCGTCGCGCTTCGATCACCCGTACGCCGCGCACGTGTACGCGTTCGGTGCGGAGCCGGATGGCCTGCTGTGGATCGCGATGGAGCTGGTGCGCGGCACGCCGCTCGACCAGCTGCTGGCGTCGTCGGGGCCGCTGCCGATCGAGCGGTTCCTGCCGCTGATGGAGCGCCTGTGCGATGTCGTGCAGGCCGCGCACGAGCAGGGCATCGTGCACCGCGACATCAAGCCGTCGAACGTGATGGTGATCGCGCGCGCCGGCCGCCTGCTGCCCAAGCTCCTCGACTTCGGCATCGCGAAGGCGGTGAAGCCCGACATCAAGGCGAAGCCGCTGCAGGCACGTGCCAAGCGCGCGAGCCAGGGCGGCCCGGTTTCGGAGGCGACGCCGGCCGAGCTCGATCACACGATGCCGGCGGCGTCGGGAGAAGACACGGCGCCGGCGTCGAGCTCGGGCGAGCTGACGCAGGCCGGCCAGGTCCTCGGCTCGCCGCTCTACATGGCGCCCGAACAGTGGCTCGACGCGACGACGGTCGGCCCGTGGACCGATCAATATGCGCTCGGCATCCTCGCGTTCGAGCTGCTGACCGGCAAGCGTCCGTTCGACGCGCGCTCGATGCACGAGCTCGCCGCGCAGCACGTGTACGACCCGCTGCCGGCGCTGCCGACGACGCTGCCCGCCGCGCTCCACGCCGCGCTCTCGAAGGCGACCGCCAAGGATCCGGCGCAGCGCCATGCCGACCTCGGCGCGATGGCCGCGGCGCTGCGAGAGGCGTGCGCGCTGCCCGCCGAGATCGAGGAGCGCGTCGAGCAGCCCGGTGAGCTGTTCGCGGCGTGGTCGGCCGATGCCCCGCGCCCGCTCGCGGAGGCGGTGGCGGCGGTGGCTGCGGCCCGCTCGCCCGTGCGCGTCGCGGATCGCGCGCAGGACGCGGCGCAGGTGCTGGCGCACTGGCTCGGCATCGTCGCGCTCGCGGCCCGCTCGCGCCTCGGCACGCTGCGCGCCGGCGATGACGCCTCGCTGATCCGTGAGCTGCGCCGCCGCGCGCTGCGCGATACCGAGTGGCTCGATCTCGCCGCCGCGATCACGGCGCCGTATCGCGAGCGCGCCGAGACGTTCCCGGTGCCAGAGCTCGTCGAGCTGTTCGCCGGCGAGGGCGTCGTGCCGCTGCGCGCGCTGCTCGACAGCAACGCCGGCCTGCTCGTCGTCGATGCCGCGACCTCCGTCGAGATGCAGACCGCGCGCGCTCGCATCTCGCAGCTCGCGAAGACGCTCGAGGCGTGCAGCTGGCTGCTCGACTACGAGCTCGCACGCGGCACGACGACGGGCCTCGAGCTGTGGATGGGGCAGCCATCCGACGAGCTCGTCACGCGCGCCGGCACCGAGGAAGCGGGCCGCATCATGCTGCTCGACGCCGACGGCGTGCGCGTTGCCTCCCTCTCGCCGCTCGTCGCGATCGCCGCGCCGACGCCCGGCCAGCGCGAGCACGTCTTCGCGCTCGGCGGCCCGGGCCGTACGCTCGCCACCGCACGCCTCGCCGCGCTGCCCGCTGGCTTCGAGCACGACGCGGAGGGCGTGTGGTCGTGGCTCGCGGAGCACGTGCTCGAGATCGGCCCCGCCGCCGACGACGTCGCCGACGACGATCGCCCGCCCTACCCCGGCCTCGCCCCGTTCACCGCCAAGGACGCCGGCTCGTACGTCGGCCGCGAGCGCGAGATCGAGGAGCTGGTCAACCGGCTGCGCCGCGACGCGATCGTCGCCGTCGTCGGTCCGTCGGGCGCCGGCAAGAGTTCGTTCCTCGCCGCCGGCGTCATTCCCGCGCTGCCGGCCGGCTGGCAGGCCGAGATGCTGCGCCCCGGCGACGATCCGCTCGCCGCGCTCGCCGAGATCGCCCACGCGACCGACGGCTCACCCTACCGCGCGAGCTCGATGCGCGCCGGCTCGGGCACGACGCCGGAGCAGATCGCGAGCGCCCTGAAGGACCGCGCCGAGCACGCGACGCTCGTGATCGCGATCGATCAGGGCGAAGAGCTGTTCACGATGTGTCGCGACGACGCCCGCCGCCAGGCCTTCGCCGGCGCGCTGCTCCAGGCGGCCCGCGCCGCGAACGTCAAGGTCGTCGTCGGCGTCCGCGACGACTTCTTCGTGCGCGTCGACGAGCTCGCCGCGTGGCAAGGCATGCTTGCGCGCGCCGTCCAGATCCTCCGTCCGCCCGGTGCCGCCGAGCTGGAGCGCATCGTGCGCGAGCCGGTGAAGCGCCGCGGCTACGACTTCGAGGACCCGACGCTCGCCGCGAAGATCGCCGAGGAGCTTGCCGGTCGGGCGGGCGCCCTGTCGCTCGTCGCGTTCGCCGGCGCCGAGCTGTGGGAGCGCCGCGATCGCCACTTCCACCGCATCCCGACCTCCGCGTACACCGACATCGGCGGCGTCCAAGGCGCACTCGTCCGCCACGCCGACGGCGTCGTCGACGGCCTCCCCGCCGAGGATCGCCGGCTCGTGCGCCTCGCGTTTCGCCGTCTGCTCGCCGCCGACGGCACGCGCGTCCTCGTCGAGAAAGCCGACCTGATCGCCGCGCTCGGCAACGATGCCGCCGCGACCCGCGTGATCGAGCGCCTCCTCGCCTCGCGTCTGATCGTCACGCGCGACGACGACACCGGCAGCGCGCGCGTCGAGATCGTCCACGAAGCGCTGACGACCACGTGGCCGCGCCTCGCCGAGTGGCGCCGCGAAGGCGACGCCGACCTCCGCCTGCACCAGCAGCTGACCGCCGCCGCCAAAGCGTGGGACGACCGCGCCCGCCCGCACGGCCTGCTCTGGGCAGGCGATGCGCTCGCCGAGCTTCGCACCTGGCGCCAGCGCACCGAGCTGCGCATGACGCCGACGGAGCAGGCGTTCGCCGACGCCAGCGTGCGCGCCCACACGCGCGGCCGTCGCCGTCGGTTCGCGGCGCTCGCGGGCGCGCTCGGCACGCTGACGACCGGCGTCGTGCTGCTCGCGGGCATGAACCGCGTCGTGTCGCACCAGAAGGCGGAGACCGTCGAGCGGCTCGCGGCGAGCATGCAGGAGCACGGTCGCATCGCGATCGAGGCCGACGACCCGGGCCGCGCGCTCGTCTACTTCAACGCGGCGAAGAAGCTCGGCGCGAACAACGCCGCCCTCGACTTCCTCGTCGCCCGTGCAGCGCAGGCCATCGAGAGCGAGCGCGCGCTGTTGATCAAGAGCGACCACCCGATGAACCAGGTCCGGTTCGACGCTGCGACGCTGGTCGCGAACGGCCCCGACAGCATCGCGCAGGCGTGGGATCGCTCGTCGCATGCGCGCCTCGGTCAGCCGATGCCGGCGATCGCAGACGCCGCCATCCTCGGCAACACGATCGCGTGGTATGGGCTGTCGACCGAGCTCACCGTCACGGACCGCGATGGCCTCGTGCGGTGGAAAGTACCGGCCCTGCCCGGGCAGGTCGATGCACTGCGTAGGCTGAGGGTGGAGATCGGCCCGACGGCGATCGCGGCTGGCTATCGGACCGTGCGGCTATTTGATCCGGCGACGGGCACGCTGCAATGCGAAATCAGCACGGGCGCGCCGATCGAGCTGATGGCGTTCGATGCCACCGGATCCCGTCTCGCGATCGGCGACGACGCGGGCACCGTCACCGTATGGGACGTCGCGACGCGCACGCGCCTCACCACGTGCCCCGCGCACGGCGCGAAGGTCACGGCGCTCGTGCTCTCCAGTGATGGCACACGGCTGTTCAGCGGTGGAGATGACCGCACGGTGCTCGTGTGCGACGTCGAGCATGGTCAGCTGCTTCACCGGCTGGAGGGCCATGCGAACTCGATCTCGCACCTCGACGTCTCCCCGCAAGGGGACCGCCTCGTCTCCGCGAGCCTCGACGGCACCGCCCGCGTGTGGGACTTGAAGACGGGTAGCAGCATGGCTGTGCTCGCACGGCATCGCGGCACCGTCACCGAAGCGCAGTTCTCCCCCGATGGGTCGTTGATCGCGACGTCGGGTTCCGATGGAACGGTTCGGATCTGGGACCCCGACAGCGGGTCGCATCTCGGCCTCGTGCAAGGCGCCGGTGCGATGACGACGGTGACCTGGGAGCCGGGCGGGCGCGTGCTGTGGACGACGAGCAGTGATGGCACCGCCCGCGAATGGGACGTCGCCGCCGCGGTCCGCGGAAGCACGTGGCGCCAGGACGCGAGCCAGGACCTCGCCGTCGTCAGCAACGTGGAAGTGTCCGCGGGTGAGGGGCCATCGATCGTGTGGGACCTCGCGCACGCGCGCGCTCTCGCTCGCATCCCGGTCAGCTCGGCGATGTCCGCGCAGCTCCGCGGCGATGGCCAGCGCGCACTGGTCGTCGATGCGAGCGGACACGCGGCTGCGTGGTCCATCGACGGCGCGATGGTGCACGCCCTGCCGATCGACAACGCGATCACCGCAGGCTTCGCCGGCTCGATCGAGGCCGTGGCCAACGATCACGCCATCACGCTGTGGGACGACAGCGGCCGACCGATCGCGACGTCCGAGCTCGGCTTCATGACGCGCGAGATCGACACGAGCGACGATACGATCTTTGCGATCTCGCTCCCCCGCGGCGCAGAAGAGCCGGCGATCGGCGTCCTCGATCGCGCAGGTCACGTGACGGCCAAGGTCGCCGGCGGAGCGCTCACGATCGACCGCGCGCATCACCGACTCGCGACCTGCGTCGGCCCGCGCATCCGGATCTACGACACGTCGAGCTGGCGCGCGACCCGGGATTTCGTTGGCCATGCAGGGTCGTGTACGACAGTGGCGTATCTCGCCGACGGACGACTGATCAGCGGCGGCAACGATCGAACGATTCGACTGTGGAGTGCGAACGGAGAAGCACTGCGTACGGTCACGCTCGGGTCGACGCCGTTCTCGATCGTGACCAGTCACGATGGCGCACTCGTCGCAGCGGGAGGACACGGCGGCATGATCGAGGTCGTCGACACGGCGGCACTGCACGTGCTCGAAACCGCGTCGGTCGCGTCCTCGAATACGTGGAAGCTCGCGACCGCTCCCGACGATTCCGTGCTCACCGCCACCGTCGACGGCCACGTCGCGCGCTGGTCGCTTTCCCACGCGCCGCGCAGCAGCGCGGATCTCGATCGACTCACGCGATGCCGGGTGCCGATGCAGCTCGAAGGCGACGATGTCGTACCTCGTCGCATCGACTTCGACGACCCGACGTGTCGTCGCTGATCCGCCTACACATTCGTGACGTCACACGTGACAGGCGAGTGTTACGCGTTACGCTGGGAACGTTACGCCTCGCTATCCGATCGCAAGCCCAAACACACATTGACGGTCCACTGATCAAGTCCTTATCGTGGTCAGACGTGCTCGTAGTTCGTGGCACGTCGCGTGCTGAAGGTCTCTCAACACAAACCAACGGAGGTAACGGGTGAAGAAAGCGGCCAAGAAGAAGCTCGAAGTCAACGCACAGACTGTTCGCGTTCTCTCGACTGAGCTGGCGGCCACGGTCGCCGGCGGCCTTCGTTACCCGTGCTCCGGCGTCGCCTCCGGTTGCGGCCTCACCAACACGTGCCCGCCCAACACCACCAACGGCTGCACGGTGGGCTGCTGATCCGATGAAGCGCAGCGCAACCACGAAGAAGAAGCTCGAGGTCAACGCGCAGACGATTCGCGCTCTGACGGAGCAGACGCTCGACGACGCGGTCGCCGGCGGGTGTCGCTATCCGTG
>JAFAOG010000554.1 GCA_019237945.1 Deltaproteobacteria bacterium
AGGGTTGTCGCTCCCGCCGGCCCCTCCACCGAGCCGCGCGCTGCACGCGGCGAGCAGTGCGGCGACAACAGCGGTGCGCATCCTTCTATTGTGCCGGACGCGCGGCTCTCCGGCCCCGATTTTTTCGGGTACGGTGCTCACACATGAGTCAAGCCCCGATCGTGTTCATCATGGCCGCCGGGTTGGGCACGCGGATGAAGAGCGACACCGCGAAGGTTCTCCACAAGATCGCTGGCCGTCCCGTCCTCCACTGGATCGTGCTCGCCGCCAAGCAGGCCGGCGCCGGTCGCGTCGTCGCGATCCTCGGTCACCAGAACGAGACCGTGAAGGCGTCGCTCGACGCGGCGTTTGGCCCCGGCGCGGTCGACATCGCGATCCAGCCCGAGCAGCGCGGCACCGGTCACGCGGTGCAGTGCGCGCTGCCCGCCGTCGAGAAGGAGAGCGATGACCGCATCGTCGCGATCCTCGCCGGCGATGCGCCGCTGTTGCAGAGCGAACGGATCGCGCAGCTCGTCGAGGCGTGCGCCGCCAACAAGGCCGGCCTCTCGCTGCTATCGACGGTGCCCGATCGCGACATGCCGTACGGCCGCCTCGTGCGCGATCGCGAAGGCCTGCTCGAGAAGATCGTCGAGGATGTCGACGCGACGCCCGAGCAGAAGAAGATCAAGGACGCGAACGCGAGCTTCTACGCGGTGCGCCTCGGCCACCTGCGCAAGGATCTGCAGACGCTGCGCGCCGACAACAAGAAGGGCGAGCTCTACCTGACCGACCTCGTCGCGCACGCGTACAAGCGCGGCGGCGCGACCGCGATCGATGCGCCGTGGGAAGAGGTCTCCGGCATCAACGATCGCGTCGATCTCAGCGCGGTCGAAGCGGCGGCGCGCCGTCGCGTCAACGAGCACTGGATGCGCGCCGGCGTGACGATGATCGATCCGAAGTCGACGTACATCGACGCCGACGTCGGCCCGCTCGGCAAGGACGTCTGGCTCGCGCCCGGCGTGTGCCTGCGCGGCAAGACGCAGATCGGCGATCACGTGCGCGTCGACACCGGCTGCGTGCTGACCGACGTCACCGTCGCCGCGCACACGCAGCTCAAGCCGTACTCCGTGCTCACCGAGTCGCAGGTCGGCGAGCGCGCGCAGATCGGCCCGTTCTCGCACCTGCGTCCTGCCTCGCGAATCGACGACGACGCGCACATCGGCAACTTCGTCGAGACCAAGAAGACGCACGTCATGCAGGGCGCGAAGGCGAACCACCTCGCGTATCTCGGCGATGCGTCGATCGGCAGCAAGGCGAACATCGGCGCCGGCACGATCACGTGCAACTACGACGGCGTCAGCAAGCACAAGACCACGATCGAGGAAGGCGCGTTCATCGGCTCCGATAGCCAGCTGGTCGCGCCGGTGACCGTCGGCCGCGGCGCGTATGTCGGCTCGGGAACGACGGTGACCAAGGATGTCCCGCGCGGCGCGCTTGCCCTGACGCGCGTCAAGCAGGTCAACGTCGAAGGCTGGGCGGATCGGTTCCGCGAGGCGCAGGCGAAGCGCAAGAAGGCCGGCGAAGGCGGCGAGCACTAACCTCGGGGAGTACAGTCGCGGACGTGAAACGCGCCGCGGTCCTCGCCCTCGCCGCCTGTGGTTCGACGCCGCATCCCGCGCCGGCGCCCGCCGATCGCGTGCTGTCGTACACGGTCGTCACCGTCGGCCGGCCGTCTGGCAGCGGCGAGATCCGGATCGGCGCCGACGGCACGCGGCGCGAGCACTTCACGTACAACGATCGCGGCCGCGGTCCGGAGATCACGACGACACTGCGGGTCGACGCATCCGGCGCGATCGTCGCGATGCACGCGACCGGGCACGCGTATCTCAAGGCGCCCGTCGACGAATCGCTGGTCCCGCGCGAAGGCGTGCTCGAGTGGACGTCGTCGATCGATCACGGCAGCGCGCCGATCGGCAGCGGGCTCTACGTCGCGAGCGACGGTCCGTTCGACGGCGCCGGCCTGCTCGCGAACGCGCTCGCGCACGCGCCCGGCAAGCGGATGCATCTGTTGCCGGCCGGTGAGGCGTGGATCGAGGACGACCGCACCGTCGAGGTCGACATCGCGGGGTCGCCGCACACGCTGCATCAGGTCGCGATCGCCGGCCTCAACTTCTCTCCGCTGCTGGTGTGGCTCGACGAGCACGGCGAGTACTTCGGCGAGGTCAGCGCGTGGATGTCGACGATCCGCGCCGGTGCCGAGGCGGCGATCCCCGCGCTCGTCAAGCGCGACAATGCCTGGCGCGCCGACCGCGACGCGAAGCTGGCGGAGAAGAGCGCGCATCCGCCGCCCGAGCAAGGCCTCGCGTTCGTCCACGCGAACGTGTTCGACAGCGAGACGAAGACCGTGCGGCACGACGCGACGGTCGTGGTCGTCGGGGACGCGATCACCGCCATCGGCGACGCGAAGACGCCGGTGCCGCAAGGGGCGCGCGTGATCGATGCGACCGGCAAGACGCTGCTGCCCGGCCTGTGGGACATGCACACGCACATCGGACCAGGCGATGGCGCGATGGATCTCGCGGCCGGCGTCACGGTGGTGCGCGACCTCGGCAACGACATCACCGACCTGATGGAGCGCGAGGCGCGCTTCCGCGGCGGGCTCGAGCTCGGCCCTCGCGTCGTGCGCGCCGGTCTGATCGATGGCCCGGGCCCGTTCGCCGCGCCGACCGGCGTGCTCGTCGAGACGCCGGAGCAGGCGCTCGCGGCCGTCCGGCGCTATCACGACCTCGCGTACGTCCAGATCAAGATCTACAGCTCGGTGAAGCCGTCGCTGGTGCCCGTGATCGCCCAGCTCGCTCACCAGTTTGGCATGCGCGTCAGCGGCCACATCCCGTTCGGCATGAACGCGGCCGATGCCGTCGAGGCCGGCTACGACGAGATCCAGCACGCGAACTTCCTGTTCCTGCGGTTCCTCGCGAAGCCGACCGACGATACGCGCACGCCGCTGCGGTTCACGCTCGTCGCGCAGAAGGCCGCATCGCTCGACCTCGACAGCCCCGAGGTCACGGCCTTCCTCGACCTCCTCGTCGCGCATCACACCGTGCTCGATCCGACGCTCGGCGCGTTCGATCACGAATTCGTCTCCGATCCCGGCGACCTCGATCCCGTCCTCGCGCCGTACGCCGACCAGCTGCCCGCATCCGTCGTGCGGAGCGGCCGCTCCGGGAGCCTGCCTGCCGAGAAAGGCCAGCGCGCGATCTACCGCGCGTCGTTCGAGGCGCTCGGCAAGCTGATCAAGCGCGCGTGGGACAAGAAGATCACGATCGTCGCCGGCACCGATGGCGTCGCCGGGCTGCCGCTGTCGCGCGAGCTCGAGCTGTACGTCCACTTCGGCATTCCCGCGCCCGAGGTGCTCGCCCTCGCGACCCTCGGCGCCGCGCGCGTCATGCATCTCGACAAGGAGAGCGGCTCGATCGCGCCGGGCAAGCGCGCCGACCTCGTGCTCGTCGACGGCGATCCGACGCAGGACATCGCGCAGATCCGCAACACGCGCGTCGTCGTGTGCCGCGGCGTCGCCTATGACCCGGCGGAGCTGTGGCAAGCGTCGGGAATGCGGCCGCGGCCGTGAAGCGCCTGCTGCTGCTCCTGCTCGTCGCGTGCCGTCACAAGCACGCCGCGAAGGATGACGCCGCGCCGAAGCGCGATGCGGCGCGCGCGATCGATGCACCGAGCGCGTGGCCCGAGCTCGCATCGATCACGAAGGTCGAGCCCGTCCGCCAGATCGCGCTGCCGGTGCGTCCCGGCGTGCCGCGCTTCGATGTCGGCGGCCCGGTCGTGCTCGGCGACGTCGCGGTCGTCGGCTCGTCGCAGTTCGGCTTCCTCGCCGTCGACATCCACGACGGCCACATCGCGTGGACCAAGCCCGCCGGCGAGCACCTCGCGCCGCCCGTCGTCGTCGGCGGCAGCGTCGTGCTGCTCGGCGAGTGCCTCAACGCGCAGCCCGTCGCCGATACGATGCTCGGCTGCGTGCGCGTCGTCACGGCGACCGGCGCCGATCAGGGCTACCTCGCCGTGCATGGCAAGGGTGTCGAGCCATTCGCGGGCGAGCCCGGCGAGCAGCACACGTGGGTGATCGGCGAGCACGCGCTGCGCTGGCGGCGCGGCGATGCGGCGGTCGATGTCGATCTATTGAGCGGCGTCGCGAAGCTGGCACCCGCGCAGGCCCCGCCGGTCGTCGTCACCTATAGAGGCAAGACGTACGCGATCACGCAGGACGCCGATGGCCTGCTCCACGGCGCGGGCGCCACGACGTGGCAGACGACGCGCGCCTATTCGCAGCTGATCGGCGCCGTGCTGCTGCCCGAGCAGGGCCCGATGATCCGCGCCGCGAACGCCGGCGCCTACGCGGGCCAGCCGGAGATCAACCTGTTCGATATCGATGCGACGGGCTCGATGCACGGCCAGGTCGCGTTTCCGGTGCCGGGCATCGGCCTGATCGGTCACGCGATCGACGCGGTCGGCAACACCGCGCTCGCCGTTCGCCTCGATCGATCGCTCGAGCGCGACTTCATCGCCGGCTACGCCGCGAACATGCTGCTGATGTGGGTGTGGCCGTTACCGCACCAGCCGCGGCCGGATCCGGTCGGGCTCGCGGTCGCCAACGATGCGGTCGTCGTGTTCCACGACGGCGATACGTTAACGATTCTCCCAGAGCTGTCGGCGCCTCCTACGGCGCCCGGAGCCGCGAAGCCGCCGTCGGAAAACACGACACCGTAAGTCCGCGGCACATCAGGAAACCGGCTCGGCACGCGGGCTGCTCTAGAGGCTCGCCATGATGAACACGATGAAGAGCCTCCTTGCTGCCACCGCCGCTCTGTCGCTCGCTGCCTGCGTGCAGCAGGACGCCGCCCCCAAGGGCCTCGACAAGGCGATTCCGACCGCCGACCAGGTCAGCATCAAGCTGCCCGCCGGGCAGGCGAAGGCCGTCGGCGACCTCGCGTCGTACTACGTGGTCACGCGCGACGTGACGCGCACGTTCAACGGCGGCAGCGCGTGGGTCCTCATCCTCATCCACTCGATCGTCCAGTACCCGGTGACGTCGATCAGCGGCGACGTCTACACGTGGGGCCCGTGGAGCGGCAGCGCGCTCGACCCCGCGACGTACAAGCTCGACGTCACGGCGAACGCCGACGGCACGTTCGACTACTCGCTGCAGGGCAAGAGCAAGTCCGACCCGAACGCCGTGTTCGAGGCGGTGATCAGCGGCCACGCCGATCCGACGCCGGGCGAGCTCAAGGGCAACGGCGAGTTCCTGATCGACTTCGACGCCGCCAAGCGCGTGAACCCCGTCGACAACGGCGACGCCAAGGGCCAGGTCGACGTCAACTACAACCTGGCGACGCGCCACCTCGACCTCCACATCATGTCGACCGACGCGACCGGCGCGCCGGCATCGGCCGACTACGCGTACGACGAGGACGCCTCGGGCGGCGGCAACATGACGTTCGACGTCACCGCCAACGTCGGCGGCACCGCGCTGAACGAGGACGTCACGATTCGCTCGCGCTGGCTCGCGGACGGCGAAGGCCGCGGCGACTTCCGCATCGCGGGTGGTGACCTCGGTTCGCAGCAGGCGATCGGCTCGCAGTGCTGGAGCCAGCTGTTCCGCGAGACCTACTACACCGACAACGTCAACTTCATGCCGACGGAAGGTGACCCGGGCTCGTGCGCCTACACGGCGGCGGATCTCCCCCCGGCGCATTGATCTCCCTCGCTTCTCCGGGGTAACACCCTGCCCCGGAGGATACGTATGGCCACGATGCCCAAGGATGCGCAGGATCTGTTCGACAACCTCGTTCCCGAGGGCTTGAAGCAGTACCCGGATAAGGCCGGCGAGCTCAACGCGATCTACTGCTTCAAGATCACCGGCGACGGCGGCGGCGAGTGGACGGTCGACACGACCGCCAA
>JAFAOG010000570.1 GCA_019237945.1 Deltaproteobacteria bacterium
CGGGCGACCTCGGCGCGGTGACCGTGCGCACGAAGCACGACGGCGGCTTCGAGCTCGCGCCGCAGCAGCCGGGCGGGTTCACGCTGACCGCGATCGCGGCCCCCGGCTTCTTGCCGTACGCGCCGGAGTACCAGCATTCGCCGGTGCACCTCGTGCTCGCGAAGGGCCGGGCGGTGCGCGGCGTGACCGTGTTCCTGTTCCCGGCGCTCGACTATCACGGCCGCGTCGTCGACGAGGCGGGCAAGCCGGTCGCGGGCGCGCACGTGCGGCTCGTCGGCACCGTGCTCGGCGAGCAGGTCCTCGAGAAGCTGCAGACCGAGTGGACTGCCGACAAGGACGGCGCGTTCACGTTCCACGCGCCCGACGACACCGTGTTCGAGGCGGCCGCCGGCAGCAAGCGCGGCTGGGCGGCGCTCGACTCGCACGTCGCGACGACGCACCAGATGACGATCAAGATCGCGGCGGGCGCGACCGCGCGCGATGCGACGATCACCGGCAAGATCGTCGACGAGGCCGGCAAGCCGATCGCCGAGGCGCTCGTGCGCGCCGACCCGACGGCGAAGCAGAAGTCGGAGGTCCCGCGCGCGACGGCGTTCGCGACGACCGGCAACGACGGCACGTTCGAGCTCCACGATCTCGACACCGGCGAGTACGAGGTCTCCGCCGAGGACGAGGACCACGCGCCGATCGCGAAGGAGCACGTCACTGGCGGCACGCACGACCTGACGCTGACGATGGGCGGCGGCGTGCTCGTCACCGGCACCGTGTCGAGCGGCGAGGGCACCGCGGTCCCCGCGTTCACGCTGCTCGCGTTCAAGCGCGAAGGCGCCGCGCGGCGGATCGTCGCGACGCGCTCGATCGTCAGCGTCACGGGCGCGTTCTCGCTGCGTGTCGAGCCGGGCACGTACGACTTCGTCGCGAACGCGAGTGGCTGGGCTCCCGCCGCGGTGAGCGCGACGGCGCCGGCGAAGGACCTCTCGGTGCAGCTCACCGCGGGCGCGACGCTCGTCGGGCGCGTCGTGTCGGCCGTCGATCAGAAGCCACTCGCGTACGCGCGCATCATGCGCGAGGCGCTGGGCGGCGGCTCGAGCGCACAGCCGACGAACGAAGGCACGGTGACGCGCGAGGACGGCACGTTCGAGCTGCGCGGCATCCCGCCGGGTCGTCTCTCGGTGCTCGTCGGCGCGGGCGAGTTCCACATGAAGATCGAGGCGGGCATGACGGCGGTCGAAGGCCAGACGATCGGCCCGGTGACCTACGCGCTCGACCCCGTGAAGCCAGGCGAGGAGCCGACGCTCCAGCTCGTCGGCATCGGCGTGTCGCTCGGCCCCGACGGCGATGCGCTGAAGGTGCAGATGGTCGTCCCGGGCGGCGGCGCGCAGGCGGCGGGGATCGTCGTCGGCGATCACATCGTGTCGGTCGATGGCGCGCAGGTCACCGAGATCGGCCTCGACGGCGCGGTCGCACGGATCCGCGGCCAAGAGGGCACGACGGTCGCGATCGGCCTCAAGCGCGGCGATCAAGTGACGGTGATCCCTGTCGAGCGGCGCAAGCTCAAGACCTAGGCACGGGCGACGCTGGCGCCGGTCCACCACTCGTAGTCGCGCCCGAGCTTGTCGCCATCCGGGAAGAACACGAGGTAGGTCATCGCGTCGTACGGCAGGAACGACGGGCGCCCGCCGAGGTCGTGCCCGATCTGATGCACGGCGCGCCACGTGCCGGTGTTGAAGTAGACGGCGG
Source organism: Deltaproteobacteria bacterium (assembly GCA_019237945.1). Taxonomy (GTDB): domain Bacteria; phylum Myxococcota_A; class Polyangia; order Haliangiales; family Haliangiaceae; genus JABFXX01. Next base: position 1,741 of record JAFAOG010000570.1, read on the forward strand.
GCTTGCCGTCGATCCGGCCGAGCGGCTGCATCGACGCGAAGTGCGAGTGTCCGTTGACGACGTAGCGCAGGCCGCGGCGTTTCTGCAGCTCGCTGGCGGCGACCGCGCTCATCTTACCGTCGAAACTCTGCTGGAAGAACCGGTAGAGCTGGGTGAGCCGCTCGTCGGAGCCGTGCGCGATGAGCTTGTTGCGCGACAGCTCGAGCAGCAGGCGCAGCTTCTTGCCGAGATCGAGGGAGAACAGCTTGTGCTGGGTGCGCAGCCAGTCGCGCACGAAGTCGTTCGCGAGGAACTCGTCGACGACGTCGCTCCATACCTCGCGGATCGGCCGCAGCAGCTCCGGCTTGATCGCGCTCTGCTGGCGCACCCACGCCGGCACCGCGTAGACCGGGCGCACGTCGTCGATGTCGTCGATCTCGTCGACGCCGGGGTGATCCGCACCGACCATCGCGCGTAGCTTGCGCGGGAACTTGAGGATCAGCTCGCTGCCGATCGCGTCGCCGATCGTCGAGTCGCCGTCGGGGCTCGCGTTGATCGGATCGCCGACATGGCCGTGATACGCGAGCACGCCGTGCTCCGGGAACTCGAGCTCGGTGTGCAGCTCGAGCCGCTTCAACCCGAGCGCGTCGGCGATCCGTTGCTGCGCGGCCGGCGCGGTGCGCAGCAGGCGATCGTGGTTGCCGGCGACGTAGTGCAGCGTCAGCTCGCCGGTCGCGATCTTCGCCTTGAGCGCGTCGAAGAAGCCCTGCTCGCGCCGGATCGTGGCGTCGACGATCGCCTCGACGTTCTTGACGACGCCGTTCGTGTGACGCCCGTGATACGGCCGGTGCCGCCCGTCGAACCACGACGGCGACCGGACGAGATCAAACAGATCGCCGACGATGCACAGCTCCGCCGGCCGCTTGCCGCGCACCGCGCTGATGCGCTCCCAGAACCGCGTGAGCTGATCGGCCTTGCTCGTCGCGTTGCCGTGCAGGACATCCGTCAGGTGGATGTCGCTGACGAAGATCAGCAGCGGCCGGTCACCGGGCATGTTCCTTCAACGTTCGCACGAGCTCGCGGATGAATTCATCGGGATGCTCGCGGTGCATGAAGTGACCGCCCGGCACCTGCACGACCTCGTAGCTCGCGTCGTAGCAGTGGCGCGCCTTCTCGAACTGGCGCGGCGTGATGATGTCGTCGGTGCCCGCGAACGCGACGGCGGGCATCTTGATGTTGCCGCGATGCCCCTTCGGGCGGTCGAAGAACTTCACCTGCGCGTAGTACGCGCACGCGGCCTCGGTGCAGCCGGGATGCGAGAACGCTTCCTTCACCGGCGCAATCTCGCTCGCCGGGATGTCCTTCCACGCGGGCGACCAGCGGTGCCACAGCTCGTCGATGTACGCGAAGTTGTTCTTGCGCGCCTTCTCGGGTCCGCTCTTGCTGCCGAGCGTGAAGAAGTGGCGGATCTTCCACAGCGTGAACGGGTTCGGCTTGAGCGACTTCGGGTGCGGGATCGCGAGCGTGATCAACAGCTTCACGCGCTCGGGCCGCGACCCGGCGGCCGCGTACGACGCGCTCGCCCCCCAGTCGTGCCCGACGAGGATCGCCTGCTGCTCGCCGAGCGCCTCGATGATCGCGATCAGATCGGCACCGAGCGTGTCGCTGTCGTAGGGCTCCTTCGCCTCGGTCGGCCAGTAGCCGCGCGTGAACGGCGCGACGCACCGGTAACCCTCCGCCGCGACGGCGCCCATCACGCGGTCCCACGTGTACGCGGTGTCGGGAAATCCGTGGACGAACAGCACGAGCGGGCCCTTGCCCTGCTCGAGGTATCCGAACTTCACCCCGTTCGCTTCGACAAAAGCCGGCTCCATGCCGGCTCATGCTACTGCAGGTCGTGCTTGCCGGCGGCGCTGCCCGCCTGCTGATCGGCGTCGATCACGCGATACGTCGGGACGCTCTTCTCGTTGAACTCGAACCACGTGTCCTTGATCGGCTTCTCGAAGTCGGGCTTGAAGAAGCGGAAGTGGTTCACGTTGTTCGACGAGTCGATGATGATCGACTCCTTGACGTGGAAGTCCGTCGGATTCGCGACGAGGTACAGGTTCTTGTACTGCGCGCTCGGCGCCTTCGGCGTCAGCTTCAAGACGATGTCGCCCTTCGTGCCGTACTCGCCGCTCGTATCGAGCGCCGCGCTGAACTCCTTCGACAGATCGCCGGTGCCGTAGAGGAACGTCACCGCGACCGGCATCAGATCGCTCTTGAGGTCCTTCTTGATGACCTGCTTGTTGTCGTGCTCGACGTCGTAGAGCGTCTTGCCGTTCGAGATGAAGCTCTTCTTGACGACCGTGCCGGTCTTCTTCGCCTCGAGGTAGTCCCAGCGCATCTTGCCGGGCTTCGACAGCCACACCGTGCCGTCGCTGTCCTTCGACAGACCGAACGTCGCCTGCTTCACGCTCTGGCGAAACGACGCGGTGACCTGATGGATCTCCGAGTAGAACTTCTGGATGTTCTGCACGGCGGTGTTCGCGTCGACCTGCGCCGCGGGCGCCGACACCTGCGCCGCTGCCGACCCGGCCGCCGGCGCCGCCACGAGAGGCGCGCTGTAGAGGCCGAGCCACGTACGGGTGAGGATTCCGATGACGTCGATCATTTCCTTGCTCCTACACGCTTTGGACGCACGGCGCCACGCTGCGATTCATGAACGAGACACGAACGTTCTCGGACGGTTGCAGGGTACCCTATCCGAATGAGAACGCTTCTGGGCCTCCTCTTGGTCGCCGCGTGCGGCGGGAGCAGCCCTTCGCCCCAGCATCCGGGCGGCGGCAGCGACACGACGCTGGCCACGCACGATCAGCTCGCCGGCGACGACGACTTCCAGCCGCCCTACAACAAGGCGGATCTCGAGAAGGCGCTGATCGCCGAGCGCGCCGCCGAGGCAACGGCCGAGAAGGCCGTCATGGATGCCGACTTCAAGGGCGATGACGATGCGAAGCGCGCCGCGGCCGCCGACCTCGCAGTTCGCCGCCGGTTCATCGCGTCGCTCGAGGTCTGCCAGTCGCAGGGGCACGAGTGCCCGCCGCGCCTCGACGACCCGGCCTGGACGTACGACGCCTCCTCCGACGCCGATCCCAAGCTCGACACGCCGCTGCGCTTCGACCTCGAGGACTGGCAAAAGGTCACCGCCGAGCTGCACGCCCGCGCGTGCGCCTGCCGCACCGCCGCGTGCGTCGCGTCGATGGATGCCGCGATCGATACGCTCGAGGCGCGCCCGATGCAGGACGTCCGCGGCGATGCGACCGCCTCGCTCTCGGTCACGCGCGCGCGCGAATGCCTGACGCGGCTCGCCGGCCGCGGCCGCACGTATCCGCGTCCCGACTAGTGCTGCTGGTAGATGAACGTCACGGCCGTGCACACGGGCGCCGGCTTGCCGTTCACCTCGTAGGGCTTGTACGCCCAGGCATGTAGCTCGCGATCGATCTTGGCGTCGTAATCGGCCCAGCCGGTCGTCTTCAGCTTGCTGACCGACGCGACCTTTCCCGTATCGTCGATGCACAGCTTGAACGAGCCGATCACCTTGTCATGCCCCGATAACGCGATCGCATCCTTGGTCTTGGCATCCGGGGTGATGAGCTTGCTGCCGGCCACGCGCAGTGTCTCGAGCGCGCTGGGCACGATGTTCTGTGGCGGCGCCGGCTTCGAATCCCCGGGGACATCGATCGGCATCTCCTCGGTCGCCTCGCCCACACGCATGACCGTGCAGGCACGATACGGCTTGCCGCGCAGGGCGAACGGTTTGACGTGCCACGACTTGATTTCGGCACTGATCGCGTCGCGATCGTCGGTCGCGATCTCGACGAGATCGACCTTGCCCTTCGGATCGACGCAGACCTCCGCGGTCGCCGGCCCTGCGGCGTGCGGTGGAGCGTAGTGGTCGACATGCGAGACGAACGCGTCGGTGACGATCGTCAACGCGTCGGGCTCGAGCGCTGCCGGCGACCACAACGCGACGAGCTTGCCGTCCTGCATGACGGGCTTCAGCGGAATGCCGGGGCCGACGATCGCGGGCAGCGCCGTACCGGCGTGCGTCTTGACGCCGAGGTCGGCGATGCAGCTGACGAGCTTGATCACCTCCGACCGTTTCGTATCGACCGCCTTGCCCTGATACCGCCCGCATGCCTTCGAGCCGAACCACAGGTTCTCGAGGTGGATGCCATCGGGCGCGAGCTTCGCGATCGTGCGCGCGTCCGCCTTCGCAAGCGCTGCGATCACGTCGTCGGTCTCGTCGGCGTGCGCGAGCGTCGGGACGCAGAGCAGCGCGAGCGCGAGCCTCATAGCTCCAGCGTGTCCTGCACGACGGGGTTGCCGTAGCCCTCGATGCCCTTCGGCCAGCCGCCGGTGCGCACGACGAGGTTCGGCTCCGCCTCGAAGCGGCCGATGCCGTGCGAGTGCCCGCACAGGACCGTGATCTGCTGCTCGGGGTGAGCGCGCGCGTGCTCGCGCAGCACGTTGCCGGTCGCGATGCAGGTGAACCACGGGAGCCAGTTGTCGTCGCTCTGCACGTCGTCGTAGATGCACGCCTCGGGAAACGGCGGCACGTGCGTCAGCACGACGAGGTGCTCGCTCGGCGGCGCGGCCGCGAGATGGCTGCGGAGGGCGCGCGCTTCGTTCGCGCCGAGGCGCTCGAGCGTGGCGTTGCGATCGCCGCGGCGGAAGTCGTCGATCAGCTGCCAGTCGGAGAGCTGCACCTTCGACGCGGCGTCGCCGCAGCGCGCGTCGCCCCAGCCGTCGATGCCGACGAGCGTCGTGCGCGGCGTGATCTTTAACGCGCCAACGGCGGGCAGCCACGTCAGCTCGGTCGGCAGGCGCGCCATCGCTCCGCGCACGGCCGCGATGCTCGAGCGGTAGTAGTCGTGGTTGCCGAGCACGAAGTAGATCGGTGCGATCTGGCCGAGCTCGGTGACGAAGCGAACGACCGAGTCGGACTCGCCGATGTCGCCCGTGACGAGCAGGATGTGCGGCTGCGCGGCGCGGACGCGCTCGTAGAATGCCTTGAGCGCGAGCGGCTTGAGGAAGTTGAGATGGATGTCCGTGAGCCAGGTCGCGCGCAACGGGCCAAGCGTAGCTCAGTCGAGAATCGCGTGCTCAGTCGCGAACAGGGCAGCGCCGGCGCGGCTCGCGACTCCGATCTTTGCATAGACGTGGGCGACGTGGTGCTGGACGGTCTTGGCGGAAATCCCGAGCGCAGCGCCGATCTGCTTGTTCGAGTGGCCGCGTGCGACGAGGCGCAGCACATCGACCTCGCGATCGGTGAGATCGCACGGCCAGCGCGGCAGCTTTGGTGGCGGCGCGCCGGCGGCGTCGAGGACGGCGGCGACCGCGTCGCGATCGAGCCGGCCGGCGGCGACCTCCGGCGAGCAGCTCCTTGGTGGCGGCATCGCGATCGCGCGCCGGGCGATGCGGTCGCGCCTCGCGGATCGCCTGGTAGACGTCGGCCGCCGCGAGGATCCTCGCCGCGCGCGCGAGCATGCCGCCGGGCAGCGCCCGGTGATAACCGCTGCCGTCGCTGCGCTCATGCGACGCCGCTGCAAGCTGGGCTAGCGGTCGCAGCGGTCGCGCCTGCCACAGCGCGCGCTCGCTCCAGTACGCGTGCATGCGAACGCGCTCCCACTCGGCGACGGTGAGCTTGCCGGGTTTGTCCCAGATGCCGTTCGGCACGCTGACGCGCCCGAGATCATGCAGCCAGCCGGCGCGGCGAAGATCGCGCTCGTCGGACTCGGCGAGCCCGGCGGCCTTCGCGGCGCGCGCGGCGAGCTCGGCGACGCCGGTCGAGTGCCCGAGCGTCCAGGTGCTCTTGAGATCGGCGAAGTGGGCAAACGCGCGCGCGACGTCGTCAGTGCGCGCCTCGCTCGCCGTGAGATGCGGCCGCGGCTCGGCGGCGAGGAAACGGTCCCACACGCTCGCGCTGTCGATGATCGCGAGCAGCTCGTCGGCGTGCGCTGCGAACGTCCGGACGAGCGCGGGATCGAGCTGACCGCCCGCCCGGCGCTTTGCCATCGCGACCGCGGCATCGCGACCCGCGCGCGTCACCGCGAGATCGACAACATCGCCGATGTGATGGAGCCGCGACGCGATCGGGATCGCCTCGCCTTCGAGGTGCGCGGGGTGTCCCTTGCCGTCCCAGCGCTCGCAGATCGAGGAGAGGGCGCGCGCGACGGGTTGGCCCATCGCCGTCATCTCGGCGAACCGGATCGACGCATCGCACTGCGCGGCCGCGTGCTGCGCGACGGCGACGCCATCGCCGAGGATCCGCGCGACAGCCTTGGCGCGAGCCCCGAGCGCACCGCCGCGTCCGAGGCGGGTGACGATGCGGCGCACCGTCCCGAGCGGATCGCCGTCGTCGGCCATTGCCATCAGCTCGCGTGTCGCGATGTCGTCGCCCGCGCCGTACACATGCGCTTCTTCGTGCGCGAACCCGACGCAGCCGAGGAAGCGCAGCAGGCTGACGTAGTACGCATCGCGCAGCTCCGCCTCGCCGAGGCCATGCCGCCGGCCGAGCTCGACCGCGAACAGCGCGGTGCGCAGCGCCTTCTCCGGCACGTTCGCGCTGGCGACGTCGCACGCGAGCGACAGGCCGCCGAGCAGCTCCGCCATCCGCATCATTCGACCAGCATAGGCCATTCGGCCGATGCCGTGGGTCGACGCGCTCTGCGACGGTGGTCGCATGACGAACCTCGACAACGTGAAGACGATCTATGAAGCGTTCGGCCGGGGCGATGTGCCCGCGATCCTCGAGCGCCTCGCCGACGACATCACCTGGGAGTACCAGCCGATCTCGACGGACGTGCCGTGGCTGCAGGCGCGCAAGGGGCGGACCGGCGCCGCGGGCTTCTTTCAGTCACTCGCCGAGATGCAGATCCGTCACTTCGCCGTCAAGCAGCTGCTCGCGAGCGACCGGCTCGTCGTCGCGCTCGTCGACATCGAATTCGACGTCGTGAAGACCGGCAAGAGCGTCCGCGAGGTCGACGAGGTCCACCTCTGGCACTTCGACGACCACGGGCGCGTGGCGAGGTTCCGCCATGTCACCGATACGCACCAGCACCAGCTCGCGTGGCGCGGCCAGGCCTAGGCCGCGGCGACGAGCACTTCGCGCTTGTTCGTGTGGTCGGGCGGGCTGACGACGCCTTGCTTCTCCATTTCCTCGACCAGGCGCGCGGCGCGGTTGTAGCCGATGCGCAGCTGGCGCTGGACCCACGAGATGCTCGCATTGCGCGTCGTCGTGACGATGTAGACGGCCTTGTCGTACATATCGTCGTCGGACTTGCCTCCGCCGCCACCGCCGCCGCCGCCGAAGTCGCCGCCGCCTTCGCCGTCCTCGTCGCGCGGCTTGACGATGTCGAGGTTGTACACCGGGCGGCCCTGCGTCTTGAGGAACTCGACGACGCGGTGGATCTCTTCCTCGTCGACGTAGCAGCCGTGGAGGCGCTGCGGCGCGCCGCCGCGATCCGAGAACAGCATGTCGCCCGCGCCGAGGAGCGCTTCGGCGCCGTTCTGATCGAGGATCGTGCGCGAGTCGATCTTCGACGTGACGTGGAACGCGATGCGCGACGGGAAGTTCGCCTTGATGAGGCCCGTGATCACGTCGACGGAGGGGCGCTGCGTCGCGAGGATCAGGTGGATGCCGGCCGCGCGGGCCTTCTGCGCGATGCGCGCGACGCTCGTCTCGACTTCCTTCGGCGCGCACATCATCAGGTCAGCGAACTCGTCGATCACGACGACGATGTACGGCAGCCGCGCCTGCGGCACGGTCACGACCTTCTCGCGCGCATCCGCTGCTTCGGGCGAGTCGGCGCTGACGGCCTTGCCGAGGTCGTCCTCGAGCGCGGCGGCGGCGGCATCGGCGGCTGCGCGCAGCTTGTCGGCCTCGAGCTTCGCCATCTGCTTGCCGACCTTCTCGTTGAACGTCGCGATGTCGCGCACGCCCATCTGCGCGAGCAGGTCGTAGCGGCGCTCCATCTCCTCGACGGCCCAGCGCAGCGCGAGGTTCGCCTTCTTCGGATCGGTGACGACCGGCAGCAGCAGATGCGGGACGCCCTCGTAGATCGAGAGCTCGAGCATCTTGGGGTCGACCATGATCATGCGGACGTCTTCGGGCGAGCAGTGATAGAGCAGCGACGTGATCATCGCGTTGACCGCGACCGACTTACCGGAGCCGGTCGTGCCCGCGACGAGCAGGTGCGGCATGCGCGCGAGATCGACGACGGCCGGGCCACCCTCGATGTCCTTGCCGAGCGCCATCGGCAGCTTTGCGCTCTTCTTGCGGAACGCGTCGTCGGCGAGGATCTCCTTGAGGAAAACCTTCTCGCGCATCTTGTTCGGCACCTCGATGCCGACGGCGGCCTTGCCGGGAATCGGCGCGACGATGCGCACGCGCAGCGCTTCGAGCGCGAGCGCCAGGTCGTCGGTGAGGTTGACGATCTTGTTGACGCGCGTGCCGGGCGCCGGCGCGAACTCGTACATCGTGACGACCGGACCGGGCCGGATCGCGACGACATCGCCCTTGACGCTGTAGTTCTCGAGCGTCTGCGTCAGCTTCGCGGACAGCTCGAGCATCGCGGTCTTGTCGATCGCGTTCTGGCCGGCGGCGTCGTAGTTGAGCAGCTGGATCGACGGCAGCTGGTAGTCGCCCTCGCCGAGCTTGATGAACGTCTGGCGCTCGGCCTCGGCCGCCTTCTCCTTCGCGGCCATCTCCGCCTTGTCGGCGTGCTTGTACTTCGGCTCGACGATCATCGGACCGCCGTCGTTCGCGGCGATCGGCGGCGCGGCGGCCGCGACGACCGGCGCGGAGTCATCGTCCTCGATGATCTCGGGCGCCTTCGTGCCCTTCGCCATGCGCTTCTTCGGGGCGGGCTCGGCGTCGACGGCACCTTCATCGTTCGCGGCGGGGCCGGGCGGCGCGCAGTCGATGATCGTCGCCTGCTGTTTCTTGCCCTTCTTCTTCTTCTCCGGCGTCAGCTCGACGACCTCGATCGCCGACGGCTGCGTGCGCTCGATGATCACCGGCTCGGGGCCGCGCTCGTCGTCGTTGGCCTCGAGGACGTCCTCCTCGTCGACCTCTTCGTCTTCTTCTTCGTCGTCGTCATCGCGGCCGCGCTCGGGCAGGATCGCGCGGAACACGTCGACCCAGAACTTCGCGAACGCACCGGCGGCGGCCTGCAGCGCGCCACCCGCGGCGGCGAGGGCCCGACCGATGCCGTGAAGGACGTCGCGCATGCGCAGCGGCGTCGCGATCACGACCGCGACGACGAGGCCGACGCATGCGAGCAGCGCGGTACCGGCCGTCGAGATCACGGCGCGCAGGATCTCGGCGAGGTGCTCGCCGATCGCACCGCCCGGCCCGTGGCCCGCGACGCGGTAGCCGGGGACGACCAGGTGGATCAATGTCGCGAGCGCGATCGCGCCGAGCAGCGTGCCGGCGACGATCAGCGGCGGCATCACGGGCTCGCGCTCGATGATCGTGCGGACGGCCGCGACCGCCGCGAGCACGATCAAGAAGTAGCCGCACACGCCGGCGATGCCGTAGAACAGCGAGGCGATCGATCGCCCGAACGGACCCATCACCATCGTGTGGGCCTGCAGGGAGATGGTCGCGACGAGCAGAAACAAGGCCGCGCCAAGCCCGATCACGCCAAACACCTCGCGGCGGGTCGCCGATGTATCCTTGATCTTTCGGTTTTTGGACATAGAAGGGCCCCCGACGATCCGAGGGAGCACTTTATCCTACATGGCATCACATCGGATCCCAAGTTTCGTGTTTGACGCGAATTCAGGCACTCTGGAGTCATGGCCGCGAAGGCGCCGATGGACCCGGTGGCGGACCTGCGCAAGCGGCTCGCGCGGCGGCCTCGCGCGGTTCCCGGGACGATCGATGCGTGGTGGGCCGAGCACGGCCTCGCGGCGCATCCGGCGGCGGTCGGCAAGCGGATCGCGCTCGCCCTGATCGACCAGCGTGCCACCGCCGCGAAGCTCGCGGGGATCGCGGTGCTCCACGACCGGCTCGGCGATCAGCTGCGCGCGACGGACCTGCCGATGTTCGAGCGGCTGTTCGCGACCGCCGCGCTCGCGGATGACGCGCTCGTCGATGCGTTCGGCGTGCAGGTGCTCGGCACACTGCTGCAGCGCGTGCGCGGTCGCGCCGAGATCTGCCGCGCGCTCGCGACGTGGCGCAACGCCGACTCGCCGTGGCAGCGCCGGGCCGCGTGCGCCGCACTGACGACGCTCGCTCCGCTTGGCGATGCCGCGCTCCCGGGACTCGCGCAGCTGATCTTCGCGATGTGCTCGGCGATCGTGTGGTCGCCGGATCGCATCGATCAGACGGCCGTCGGCTGGCTGATCCGCGAGCTGTCACGCGGCGAGCCGACGCGCGTCGAGGCGTTCGTGCGGCGCCACGCGCGGCTGATGTCTCGCGAATGCGCGCGACTGGCCGTCGAGAAGCTCGCGAACAAGCACGAGCTACTCGTACACTGGAAACGCGCGACAAGCTTGCGCCGCACCTAGCGCCGGTAGACCGGGCCGCAGGCCGTGTTGTAGTCGATGGCCTTTTCGAGCCAGCTCAGGTTGCAGCGGTCGCGCTGATCGAGCACGTGCGTACCGCGCGGCTGCCCGATGATCGGAGGCGGCTGGACCTGGATGGCACCGGCGCACGCGGATGCGAGGACGACGAGCAGGAGACACTTCATGACGAGCTCCTTGTCGGTTCATGCTCGACATGATCACGGCGTGCACGGTCGCCAAGGGGGCGCGTCGTCAAAGCGCGTGATCGAGTCCGCGTACGTACGGGTGCGCGATCACGCAGTGGCTGCGCTCCCGACGCGTTAGAACACGAATTCGAGACCGGCGTCGAACACGAGCGAGGTCTTGCGCCCGTAGGTCAGCGTGTCGCGGTCGATCGACAAGAAGCGCGCCGCGAACCCGGTCGACAGCGCGAGCCGGCGCGACAGCTGCGGAAACGCGACCCAGATGCCGAGCCGCGGCCGCAGCGCATCGAGCACGACGTTCTGCTGCTCGTGGTACGTGCCGGCCGGGCGCAGCGCCATCTCCGCGAGCGGCGCCGCCGGATCGAGCACGCTCGCCTCGAGGCCGACGTAGTCGGTGAATGCGAACATCGCGGTCGGCCAGTCCGCGGCGACGACGGTGCGGCGCGTGCCCGGATCGGCGATCGCGTAGTGCTCGTCGAACGACAGCCTCATGCCGAGGCGCGGCAGCCAGCGGAAGCGCCAGCGGTCGGCGGCGCGCGGCACGCCCTTGTGCGTCGCCGACAGCAGCAGGTCCTTCGCGGCCGCCTTGAACGCGCCGCGCGCGACGGACTCGTTGACGCCCTGGCCGCTGTCGAGCAGGTACGCGGCGAGCGTCAGGAAGAACGTCTCGCGCGGACGCGACTGATCGCCGAAGCGCAGATCGAGCGCGGCGCGAAACGACTCCATCGCGAGCTGCCGGTAGTCGCCGCGCGTGACGAGGCGCAACCAGTCGCCGATGTCGAGCGTCGCGGCCCCGCCGGCTCCGCGCTCGTCGAGGACGTCGAGCTCCTTCGCGTGATCGCCGGCCGCTTCGCGCGCTGCACGGAGCAGCTCTGCGATGTCGAGCTCCTGCGTCTGCGACCACAAGTACCAGCGTGCCCGCAGCTCGCTCGCGAGCCGCGCCATCCGCGACAGCGACCGCAGCACGTCGCGTGCGTGCGCAGGTGGGCTGCCCGCGTAGAACACCTGGCTCGCCAGCGAAGGCGGCACGAGCCCGCGGAGCTCGTCGATCCGCTGCATCGCCTTGCGGAACCGCAGCAGCCACAACATCATCGCGTGGTTCGGCTTCGTCGCGATCGTGCCGGTCGCGTCGACCGTGCCCGTGATCGTGTGGCCGAGCCACTCGACAGTGATCGTGCCGCCGGCCGAGAACCGCGGGCCGCTGCACGGCCAGCCGGTGACGGCGGTGCCGGGCGGGCACTTCGGCTCGAGCGCGAGGTCGGCGAGCAAGCGAAACGCGAGGTCGTCGTTCGCCTTGTCGGGATCGATCGCGAGCGCCGACTTCGCGATCCGCCAGTAGTCGACATGCTGGTCGAGCTTGCCGAGCGAATCGTTGATCGTGACCTTCGCGCCGAGCGCGGTCGGCAGCGAGTTGTGCGAGATCGCGAAGCAGATCCAGCCGGGATGGCCGGCGACGTCGTGCAGGAAGCCGTTGATCGTCGCCGGGTCGCCGCACAGCTTGTCGATCGCGGCATCGTCGAGCGCGACGTCCGGATCGCCGAGCGTCTCGACGAGCGCGGTCGGCAGCGCCTGCGGTGCATCGAGCCAGGTCGCGAGCACGTCGTGCAGCCGCTCCGAGAGCGCGTGATCGTCGATCTCGGAGAGCACGGTATCGGCGAGCGCGTCGACGACGTGATGGCGCACGGTGTTGCGCTTCTCGAGCGCGGCGAGCGTCGCGAGGCCGATGTCGCACGCGACCCGACGGTTCGTGGGCGGCTTCGCGCGCCGGCACTCGGTCTCGAGCAGCGGGCGCTGACCGCGTACCGCATCGGCGAGTCGCGTGCAGCCGGGCGAGCCATCGGGATGCGCGACGCAGGCGAAGAACTTCTTCGCGCTCGTGACGATGTCGGCGGTCGCCGCGTCGCTCGACAGGTGCCAGTACACGAAGTCCGCGACGACGACGTCGAGGTCGTGCTCGAGCGCCTTGCCAAGGCTTCCCCAGTACGGCGAGCCGAGCCGCTCGAGCGTGCCGCGCAGATAGAACGCGAGCCCGGGGCTGCGCGTCTGGATCGTCACGACGACCGACGTCGTCACCTCGCTCTGGATCAAGTCTTCGACGACATCGCGCACATCGTCGTAGACGGCCGAGGTCAGATCGGCGTGCGCGGGCCTCGCGGAGACCGCGAGCGCGATCGCGATCACGACAGCGAGACGCATGGCGCGAGCATAGCCTACGAGGCCGGCGCGTCGGGATCGATGGCGTCGACGATGTTGTCGTCGATCGCGGCATCGCCGCCGCCGCGCTCGAGATCGGCGAAGTACGACGCGATCGCCTCCGCCGCCTTCTTGTTCATTCCCGGTGCCTTCGCGAGCTCGTCGACGCTCGCCTGGCGGACCGCGCGCACGCTGCCGAAGTGCTTGAGCAGGCGCT
>JAFAOG010000021.1 GCA_019237945.1 Deltaproteobacteria bacterium
GGTCGCGCGGCCGAGCTCCCAGAGAGCATCGACGGTGCCGCAGGTGACCATCGTGTTCCACAGCGCGCCGGCTTGCCGCAGCTCGGAGGCGAGCTGAACCGACGGCTTCTCGACGAACCCGACGACAGACTTCACCTGCGGCACCTCGGTAAGCGATTCGCCGAGGCTGATGTAGCCCAGCTCGGGATCGGGCTCGTTCGGGGTGGCGCCGAGGAGCACGACCTTGTCGCGGTAGCGCGCCGCGACGCCGCGGGCCGCCCGCACCTGCTCGATGTACTTGCCGGCGGGCGCGACGTAGTGGTCGGTCGGCGTGATCGTCACGATCGCGTTCGGCGTCCAGCGCTTGATCATCGCAAGCGCGACGTACAGCGCCATGCCGGTATCGCGGGCCGACGGCTGCCGGAACACCTGGTCACAGCGGCCCACCAGCTGCGGAAGCGCCATGTCGAGGTGGTTCGTGCCGATCACCGCCATCGTGCGCGAGGCCGGCGTCAGCTTGTTCATGCGGTCGAGCGTGTGCTGCAGCATCGAGCGGCTGCCGAGCAGGCAGCAATACTGCTTGGGCATCCGCTGACCGAAGCGGCGCTGGACATACTCGGCCAGGCGAACGCCCTCGCCGCCCGCGAGCGCCAGCGTCCAGTCGAGATGGACCGCGTCGCTCTCGATGGGCTGGCTCAGGGACGTACGAAGGGGACGGCTATCGGCAACGAGCATCGGCCCAGCGCCAATACAGGACTCGTGCCGTGACGCGCACACCGTGCGTAGTACGCCGCACGCTGACGGCGTTGCTTCTATCAACACTTGCACGCGAGCGAGATCGCACGGGTCGTACGGGAGTGCGCGTAGGAGCATGGTGCGCGCTCGCGCACGTGCGCCATTTACTCGTTCGACGACTCGCTCGAAATCTTCGTTCGCGCCTGCTGCGGCATGCCCACTGCAGTCTGCATGCCTTGCCGTGGGGACGCGCGATCGCCTGCAAGAGCTCGCCGACGCGATCGGGAGCCGAGAAGCGATCCTGTTCACGGGAGCCGGCTTCTCGGCGGAAGCGCACTGCTGCGCGGGCATGCCACTGCCGGACTCGGCGCAGATGGCTCGCGATCTCTGGGCGCTGCTATTTCCCGACGAGGAACCCGACGACTCGACGCTCGCGGATCTCTACGACATCGCGCTGGTGCGCGCTCCTGACGCACTACGCGAGTACGTAGCTACCCACCTCCGCATCGGCAACGCGCCGCTGCCCGCATCGTTTCGCGCGTGGTTCTCGGCGCCCTGGCATCGGATCTACACGCTCAACGTCGATGACCTCGAGGCGGCGGTCGTCCGTCAGTTCGATCTGCCCCGCCCGCTGCGCACGGTCTCGGCGCTCGCGGACCCGCCGGCCCCCGTCGAAGGCGCGCTCGACGTCGTGCACCTCAACGGGATCGCGGGGGACGTCGCGAAGCAGGTGACGTTCTCGACGATGCAGTACGCGTCCCGCCTCGCCCGCCGCGACAAGGCCTACGAGCGACTGGTCGCCGATCTCCAGTCGCACTCCTTTGTGTTCGTAGGAACGAAGCTCGATGAGACGGTCCTGTGGCAGCACCTCGAGCTGGAAGGCTCCGCGCCGGAGGACCGCAAAGACTCGTTCATCGTGACGCCGGCACTCTCTCGCGCACGCCAGATTCTTCTCGAACAGCACCGCATCCACTGGGTCAAGGGAACCGCGGCCGAGATCGCAGATCAGATCCTTGGACCTCAGAGGGATTAGCCCCAAAGAACCCAAAGTACCCAAAGATCGGAAACAGACGTTGTGGTCTGCCCCTTTGGGCCCTTTGGGTTCTTTGGGGCCCAAACTTCTGGGTCAGTCCCTACCGGGGTTCGCCAGGCCGAGGCGGTGCAGCATCTTGTGGATCGACATGCGGTCGATGCCGGCGGCGCGCGCGGCGGCCGAGATATTGCCGTCGTGCTGCGCGAGCAGGCGCGAGATGTAGCGGCGCTCGAACTCGGAGATCACGTTCTGCTTGGCGTGCTTGAACGGGATCGAGACGTCGACGGGGACCGTCATCATCGCGTCCGAGCTCGTCGCGGTCTGCGACGGCGTGACCGTGATCGACGGCTCGCTGCGCTTCTCGGGAACCGGCGCGCGGCGCAGAGCGTCCTCGTGCTCCGGCGATTCGGCGAGCAGCACGGCGCGCTCGATCACGTTGCGCAGCTCGCGCACGTTGCCCGGCCAGTCGTGCTTCATCATCAGCTCGATCGTCTCGGGCGCGATGTACGCGCCCTCGCCGCCGGGCGTCGACGCCAGGATGTTCTCGATGAGCAGCGGGATGTCTTCCTTGCGGTCGCGCAAGGGCGGCACCACGACGCGCGCCA
>JAFAOG010000130.1 GCA_019237945.1 Deltaproteobacteria bacterium
GGGCTGATGAGCGGATGGCATCCGACTTTCGCCCGCATGAGCCTGAGCATGCATAGCGGCTACGGCGACAAGGACTGGAACACGAACGACACGACGTACACGGTCCCGACGACGAATGCGATCAACTTTCTAGGCAGCTATTCCAACATGCGCGTGCTGGTCACGCTGCGCAGCCATAGCTCGATGACCGAAACCGACGCAGGCAACGAGGCTACCTACATACCGACGACGAATACTGACGCTACGTACAGGGCACTCGTCGATACCTTCGCCAACTCCAAGTTCGTCATCTTCGGGATCAGCAATGAGCCGGGGACGATCAGCTGGTCAAGCCTCGCTCCTGTTATGGACCATGCCGTCAGCGTGATCCGCAACGAGGAGGATCAGCTAAAGGTGCCGCACCACCTCGTCGCAGTGCAGGGCATCCACTGGACCAGCGACATTAGCTATTACGATTCGTCGCCACTGCCATACGACAACGTCGTCTACGAGGTGCACGGCTACGAGCCGTCCATGACGTCGTACACGAAATCGAACATCCCGGTCATCATTGGCGAGTACGGGCCGACGAGCCAGACCCACGACGGCACCGTTTCGAGTGCGTTCCTTGCTGACATCGAGGCCAAGCAGATCCCGAATCTTGCCTGGACATTCGAGCCGTACAGCAACTGCGAACCGTCGCTATTGCTGACTACTCACGATTCGTCGAACCTGACGCCGACTACATGGGGCAATCAGGTCCAGAGTTATCTGCTGCAGCACAACCCGTAGCGCCCAAAGCGAACCCGCCGAGGCAACGGCGCGAGAGCCATTCGTAGCGAAGCGCCTTGCCTTGGGGTGTCTGCGGTACATGCCGTCATCGCAAGGATCTCGCATTCTGCATCGCCAACTCGCCTTAGCGATCGCAGAAGGCCCAAGCGCAAGGGCACAGTGCGCGCCAAGGCGCGTACGACACCGAGTCGCAGTCGCCGAAAAACATGATGCACAGGGGTGGCGTCCGTCGGCGGCCTCCCACGTTCCACCGCCGTCCCGCGGTTGCGCGAATGGCGCGGTCTGTGCTCGACTCCCATCCGCGACATGCTTGGCATTCAACGAGAACTTGATCGAGTCGTTTCAGGTTTCGTCCAGCAGATCACCGAGCTTGCTCGCCGTGCTGCCATCGAACGCGTGCAGCGCGCACTAGGCGCCGGCACCGTCCCGCGCGAACGCTCGGCTTCACGTCGCGATGGTAGGCGCACGTCCAAAGAGCTTGACCATCTGCGGGATCAGTTCGTGGCGTTCATCAGTTCAAATCCGGGCCTCCGGATCGAACAGATCAACGCGCAGTTAGGGACGACGACACGAGACCTCGCGCAGCCGATTCAAAAGCTCATCGCAGTCGGTGCCATCAAGACAAAGGGCAAGAAGCGCGCGACGGTGTACTTCGCGAAGTAGCGACTACAGAACATGTGACGCTCTGTCCCGTTCGCTGACACTCGTGCAACTATTCGACGAGCACTTGGCCGAGGACACGACGCGGTTCTCGCTCGCAGGCGACCTGGATCGTATCGCGCTTCCTGTGCTCGTCCCTTGGCGGCATCCTCCGCTCGCACTCAACCGACGATGACTTCGGCGACATGCTAGACCCGTCGCACAGGCGCAGCAATGAACCATCTTATCCGAGGCGTGACTGAGGCTGTTGAGCGGAGGTGTTGGTACGCCGCTGTCGCGTTGGCGTTGTCGATCCCAGATGTCTGCGCAACCGTGGACGATGCAGTCGCTGGTGTCCGTCGACACGCAGGGGTGCGCTATCGCGATTGGTGCGCCCGATACATCGAACCTCGCTTCTCGAGTCCGGACGGCCGCGTATTCCTGAACGGGGGCGAGCTCTGGTCGGTGCGTAACGCGTTTCTACACGGCGGCGATTTCGCAACGCGCGGCCGAGAACCGACGAACACCGACGACGTCCTCGCGATGTTCGATAGCCTCAACCAGATCTGCCTGTTTGTCTCGGATTTGCCGGTAATGCCGGCGCGTCAGCTGACGCGAGGCTCGGGCGTATGTCGCACAAGCGACACCGTATCCGTCACCGAGTTCTGTCGCGCGATCTGCAGCGGCGCGCAGGAGTGGTACGTGCGCGCCCACGAAGACCCAACATCGAGAGAGCGGATGCAGCGCTTCCTGCGCATTACGCATATCGACGATGACGGGGAGCAGCGTCCGATCTAGCGCTCAGTCGACGCTATCTGTCCGCGCCGTCGCTTGATCGTCCACGCGCTGGTCGGAAGCTCAAAGCGCAACGGGCGGGTATTCGCAGCTGCTCTGCACGGGCGCGCACGATACCGGCACTAAAGTACTCGCTCGGAGTCGCGGCGCTCGCCGCTTTCTTCCGCCCTCGCGCGTTATCACAGCGGCGGTCAGCTGCTCAGCCGCCAGCTGCTTTGCCTTCTCGAGCGCCTGATCGGCCGGTAGGTCGGCGGCCCGACGGCACGATCATGACAACGGGTAATAAGCGTCGACGACTACTTCGCGAAGTAGGTCGTCCGCCGCCGCGAGACGTCAATACTGCGGAGGCGTGCCGAGCCACCGAACGAACTGGCGTTCAGAGCCACTTCTTCTTGGACTTGTTGTCCTTCTTCCCGCCCTGCTTCTCCTTCTTCCCGCTGCCTTCGCCCTTGTCGCACGACGCAACGATGGTCACTTTGTAAACCCAACCACTGACGGTCGTGACCGTCGTCCCCTCGATGTGCGTCACGGCGCGCGGCGCGCCACGCTCGCCCATCTTGATGTCCACAACCCTGGTGCAGCCTTCCTTGCACTTGATCTTCTGGTTCGCGATGGTCGCTAGCATCGCCGCTGCGTCCGCTAGGTTGTCTTTCGGAAGAACGACCTCCCAGTCATCCAATACGCGGGTGCTTGGGCAGTCGCCCTCCTCCGCGAAGATCCTCACCGCATCAATCACATTCGCGACGATCACGTCGTCAATCTCTGCCATCCGAACCTCCCCGGCTGCGTAGCCGCAGCCTCCTGAGTCCTATCGCATCGCAGTCGGAGGGTGCAACTCGTCGACGGTCTTGATCGGACGTTGCAGCTGAGTCCAACGCCGCGACGCTAGACGCGTGAGCGGCCGCTCGTTGTCGCGGGACGATCCCCCGCAAGCACGGGAGCATTGCGTTGCCACGCGACATGGTTATGGCAGCGAGTCCTTCAACGCGATCGCATCCGGCGACAACTGGCTCGTCGCAACGCCCGGCATGTGGAACGGTGCGAAGTAGACGCTGAAGTCGACAGAGCCTCCTCGCGCCACGTACGCGGAAACGTCCAGCCGATGCAGCATCCCGAGCCGGAATAGCTCGTGAGTGGCCTTTTCTTCGTTCGAACTCAGCGGGCTGTGAAGCAGACGCAGGGGATTTCCCATGCCATCTGGATAGACACCCCGTTTGTAGCGGAGCGAGATGTCGCCTGGAGAGGTGATCATCGCCAGTGCGGGAAATCAGGGACAAGGACGTGAAGAGCGCCGAATGCCATCATTCCCGGCGCAGCGAGCTGACAATTTCGCGCTTGAGTGGCGTCTCCGGATAAATCGACGGCCAAGTCGCGTGTCCCGAGTGCGACACCTGCGCGAGACCTGATCCCAATCGAAGGAGACGAGGGCCGCCGAGCAGCCGAGCACAACGATCACTTCGTTTGCGTCGAAGTGCGCTTCGACCTTTGCGACGGACGAGGGCCACGTTGTATCGAAAAACGCGACTCCGAACTCAATGGTTGGCTGTTGCAGGGGGGATCCTTCACTGCACGGAGGAAGCGGCCAGCATTCAAGCCGTGATAACGGCGATC
The DNA here is from genome assembly GCA_019237945.1 of Deltaproteobacteria bacterium. GTDB lineage: Bacteria > Myxococcota_A > Polyangia > Haliangiales > Haliangiaceae > JABFXX01. Next base: position 3,817 of record JAFAOG010000130.1, read on the forward strand.
CTGCGTCCGGTCCGGCGGGACGCAAGAGTCCGGGAGGTGGCCATGTCTACTCGAAGGCGCGACCTCGCTGTGCAACAACTTCTGCGTATCGGAGGCCACTCCTTCAGGTTTCTCTTCGCGCCGCTGATCTGACGGACCTCGCCGCGACCTTCGCGCGCAGGGCGCGAAGCCCACCAGGAACACTCGATACTGACGTTGTTCCGAGCATCACGCCCACTGATATCCAAGGACCAGATACGCGTCCTCGACGTCGTCCTTCGCGAGGTTGGCGCCGCCTGGCCGTGTCACTTTGATCTTCCACGTCGTCGCAGGCGAGGTCGGATCGACCACGATGTCGTCGACATCGACGGCCTTGGCATTGAAGTGCAGGCCGCCGTAGAGCTTGTTGCGCGCGAGCGTCATCGTGTTCGAGCCCATGGGCGGGGGCGCAGGGAGCGGCGGGCTGAGCACCGCGGTGTAATTTCCGGCGTCCGTGCAGCGCGCGAGCAGTTGGAGAGAGTTGATCTTGAGGGTGCGGTTCGCGTCCCGGAACGGGAACAGATCGGAGCTCACCTCGAGCTCGAACACGTTGCCAGTGCTCGTGTTTGTCGGGTTCTGGAACCGGCTCCATTGCATCGGAAAGTCGCGGCGAAGGTCGAGCATCAGGGCGCCGGGCGTCGTTGCGTCCTCGCTGAAGTAGTCACGCAGGTGACTGATCGCGCGGTTCCGGAACCCGCCAGCGTCCTCACGCGCGGTGTACTTCACGTGCACGACGGCGTCGGTGATCGTCGCGTAGTCGAACTGGCGCAGTGGCCGCCCGTAGTCAGGATTTGCCGGATCGGGGTTGTTGGACGGGATGTCCGTGAACAGCTCGAGCGACCAGTCGCTGACCGCGCCGGCACCCTCGAATGGTAGATAGCGTTCGTCGCGGAAGGCCAACTCGAAGACGCCAGCGTCGTCCTGCGCCGCGCTCGTGGCAATCGCGCGGACCTGGACGTTGCTCTCGACAAAGCGTGGGTCATCGATCGGCAGGCCATCGTCATCGACGTTGTGCGGGTAGCCATTGTCGCCGTCGAGGGTGTTGACGCGATAGCTGTTCTTGAGCAGGCGCATGGTGCACGAAACGGTCGTGTAGGGCCCGCGGACCGCAGGAAGCGTGATGCTCACGGACTTGATGCGCCGGAAGTAGTGCCCTGGATAGTCGAGATCGAACAGCTCTTCGGGAACCCGGAAGAAACAGCGGCCGGTCTCACGAAGCGTGACAAGAGCGATTGGATCTAGGAGCGCGAGCGAGACATGCTTCGTGAGCTCGAATTCGCGGCGGTTCTGATCGATGTACGCCGCTTCCAGGCGGCGAAGATCGTACTGCAGCTTCTCGCCGGCAAGCAGGCCCTTCTTTAGGCTGTCCCAATACCCGAAGCTGATGTAGCTGGAGTCCTGCAGGCCCAACTCGTACCGGAGGCAGCGCTCAGCGCGCTTGGCCAGGTCATATGCAAGCTTGTAGGTCTGGAAGTACACGCCGGATACCTGGCCAATCTGCCAGCGATACAGCTCCTGGTTTGTGTACTTGGAATGCATCAGATCGTCGACCGCTTTCGCGTTCTCGATCTGCAGATCGTGATTGGTTAGCTCCTGCGTGGCCGCGTCGAGGCGCGCTTGCGCAGCCGCGATCTGGTGATCGATCTGATCCATCTCCTTGGTCGCGATGTCCTTCTGGAAGTCCCACTCGTCTTGCCGCCGCTGATAGCCCGCGATCGTCGACGAGAGCTGCGCAGACTTCTCGAAGATCTGGGCGAGGTTGTAAAGACCATTTGCGCCGCGGCGCGTGCTGTTTGCGACCTTGTTGCCCGAAGGAATCTCCGCGGCGAAATGGGGGCTGCCGCCGAATCCAGAGGCGCCGATCTTGAAATCGGGGATTAGGAACATGACACCGGCTAGAACATCCGAGATCACACCCGCTGCCTGAGAAACGAGCCCGGCCGCGCTGAGGGTGGTCGCGGCTATCTCGCCCGCGTTCATGAAATCGCGAGACTCGTAATACTTCTTCTTCGTCTCGGCCAGCGTCTTGGCGTGCTTGGCGTTCTCCAGACTCTCCGTCGCTTCGTCGACCTGATGCTGGCGCACAACGCGGATCGCGTCGAGGAGCTGGCGCTCCTGCGACTGGCGCAGCAAGGCGAGTTCCTCGCCGTCGTTCTTCTCAAGGGCCGCGAGAAGCGCGCTGCTGAGTCCCTTGAGATCAGCACAGACATCCTGCGCCTTCTGCAGTATCACGCTGAATCGATAAAACGGTACGGGCGCCTGCAGATCCGCAAGCGCGGCACTGAGGTCAACGCCACCAGCAACCGCCTTGACCAACGCACCGGGGTCGATCGGAGGCTCGAACAGCGCGAGCTGGCGCACGACGCCATCGATATTCATGCAATGACGGATCTTGTAAAGACGATCCGCGATCGTGTCCCAGTATCCGAGCAGCTTGTCGTTGTGTGGGATGCAGAAGTACAGCATCGGGAGCGGCGGCGTGTTGCCCGGGTCGTTACCGGGCTGCGTCGGTACGATGTTCTCGACTTCCACGAGCGCGTTTGCGAACGCGTCCAGGCTGGGCTCGATCTCGTTGAACGTCTCGAGCGGCGGGATCGCGCGTGGGGGCAGCGTCTGTGGTCTCGGGCCAAGGATTTCAGCGGCGAGCACGTACAACTGCGTCGCCTCGTTGATGCTCTCCATGCTGTCCTGGCGGAACAGGTTGTCTCCCCAGGCGATCAGGTTATCGAGATACTTCATAACGACGGTCTTTTGGTAGGCGACGGTGCGGTAGGCAGCGATTCGGTGCGGTTCGAACGGGTTGTCTCGCCAGTCGCGCACCTGATCCTGGACGTCCTTGGCGACGTTGGGATCGTAGCCAGGAGTCGTGGTGTCACCCGCGAGCATCGCGAGCAGGTTCTCGATCCGTTGCTGCAGGTACTGCCTATCGGTCGTCTCGTAGAACGGCTTCGTGATCCAGTACTTGCTCGTAGCGAGCGATCCGCCGGGCTGAGCGCTTTCGACGCCGATCGGATTGAAGATGTAGTGATACCAGTCCCGGGCCTGCTCGAACTGCTGGTTCTGGCTGAGCAGGTTCGCGACCAGCAACGGAGCGTGGAAGAACAGCTCCCAGTTGTAAGGCGCATACGCGCCGTCGGGATCGAAGTCGACGTTTTCGTGTGGGTAGTACTTCTCCGTCGACGGATCGACGACGTTCGGCGTCGGCAAATAGACGCTCTTGAACGAGAAGGCGGTGTCCTGCAGCTGTACCTCGCGGCGCATGAGGCCGGGAATGCCCTGCATTGGATCGTAGACGCGCTTCGCGAAGTCGCACGCGAACGGGTGGAAGAACATCTTGAAGTGGAACTTGCGCAGCTGGAACAGCTCGTATGCGATGACCCCGAGGTAGTAGTGGATCTTGCGCATGTAGAACCGCACCAGCAGCGCTCGG
>JAFAOG010000133.1 GCA_019237945.1 Deltaproteobacteria bacterium
TCCCGACGTCGATCATCGGCACGTTCGCAGTCATGTGGGGCTTCGGCTTCACCCTCAACACCATCACGCTGCTCGCGCTCGCGCTCGCGGTCGGCATCGTGATCGACGACGCGATCGTCGTGCTCGAGAACATCTACCGATTCATCGACGAGAAGAAGATGAAGCCGTTCCCCGCCGCGATCCACGCCACGAAGGAGATCGGCCTCGCCGTCCTCGCGACCACGCTGTCGCTGATGGCGGTGTTCCTGCCCGTCGCGTTCATGAGCGGCATCGTCGGCCGCTTCCTCTACAGCTTCGGCCTGACGATGGCGTTCGCGATCGGCGTGTCGATGATCGTCGCGTTCTCGCTGACGCCGATGATGGCCGCACGCATGCTGCCACCACCGCCGCCGCCGGGCACGGAGCGCCGATTGTCGTGGCTCGAGCGCGGCTCCAACGCGTTCTTCCGCCCGATCCAGCGCGTCTACAGCGGCATCCTCGCGTTCTGCCTGCGCCATCGCTGGGTCGTCGGCCTCGCGATCGTCGGCTCGTGCGCGACGACCATGCCGATGTGCAAGAAGGTCGGCGGTGACTTCCTGCCGCAGAACGACGAGGCGCAGTTCGAGATCTACGTGCAGACGCCCGAGGGCACGTCGCTCGAGCAGACCACGCTCGTCGCGGAGCGCTTCGCCCGCCTCGCTCGCGAATCCGGCGAGGTCGACTCGACGCTCGTCACGGTCGCCGGCAGCGATCAGCGCCAGCCGAACGTCGGCAACGTCTACGTTCACCTGACCGACCCCGACAAGCGCAGCAAGACGCAGAACGACGTGATGGACGTCGTGCGCCGCAAGGTCGCGGCGGGATGCCCCGCGCCTCAGGCCTCGCCCGAGGAGAAGCAGAAGGCGCAGTGGATCTGCCCCGAGGGCACGCGCTTCGCGGTCCAGCAGGTCAACGACTTCTCGCTCGGCGGTCAGAACGCCGTCGTGTCGTACGTGATCTCCGGCCCCGACCTCGAGAAGCTCGAAGGCTACGGCCACCGCGTGATCGCGACGATGGCGAAGGTCCCCGGCGTCGTCGATCTCGACAGCTCGCTCGTCGACCCCGTCAAGGACACGACCGTCATCCCCGACCTCGACCGCGCCGCCGTGCTCGGCGTCGACCCCGGCGACATCACCGCGACGCTCGCTGTCCTCGTCGGCGGCATCCAGGCCTCGACGTTCGAGGACCGCGGCGACGAGTACCCGGTGTTCCTGCGCGCCGCCGAGCGGTACCGCAACGACCCGAACGGCCTCGCGCTGATCGCGGTCCCGTCGCGCACGATGGGGCAGGTGCCACTGACCGACGTCGTCAAGGTGGGGCAGGAGGTCTCGACCTCGAAGATCACCCGCCAGGGCCGCGAGCGCGCGGTCACGATCACGATGAACGTCGCGCCCGGCTACAACGAGTCGGCGATCGTCGGACAGATGGTCAAGGCGATCGACCAGCTGCAGCTGCCTCCGGGCTACACGGCCGAGCCGTTCGGCCGCAGCAAGGAGATGGCGAAGATGGCCAAGGCCTTCATGTTCGCGATCGGCCTCGCCGTCATCTTCATGTACCTCGTGCTCGCCGCGCAGTTCGAGTCGTGGCTCTACCCGCTGATCATCATGATGGCGCTGCCGCTGACCGTGCCGTTCGCGGTGCTCTCTCTGCTGCTGACCGGCGGCTCGCTGAACATCTTCTCGATGCTCGGCATCATCGTGCTGTTCGCGATGGTCAAGAAGAACGCGATTCTGCAGGTCGATCATGCGAATGGTCTTCGCCGTCAGGGTCTGCCGCGCACCGAAGCGGTGCTCGCGGCCTCGCGCGACCGTCTCCGCCCGATCCTGATGACGACGTTCGCGTTCGTCGCCGGCATGCTGCCGCTGATCACCAGCAAGGGAATCGGCTCCGGTATGTCGAAGGCGATGGCGACGGTTGTCGTCGGAGGACAGACGTTTTCGCTGTTGCTGACGCTCGTCGCGGTGCCCGTGATCTACACGTGGTTCGACGACCTCGCGCGGTGGACGATGCGCAAGTTCCGGCGCGGCGAACCGATCGATCGCGGCGCTGCGGAAGTTGGTGTGATGGATCTGCACAACATCTCCAACACGCAAGCGTAATCGCGGCGAATCGCGCGCTCCGGAGCCGCGACATTTTCGCGAACATTTGTGGTTCCGATCGCGATCGGGGTTTGATATGACGCGAATCCCTCAAGCCGATCGTGCTCGTGACCATGACGAAGACGACTAGAACCTCCCGTTCGAGCCGAGACCTTCGCACACTGCTCCACGTTCCCCAGCACGACCTGCAGGCGCAGGTTTCCGTGCGGCTCGAGCGGCTGGGCTTCCCGACGCTTCGCCCTGCGCACGTGCAGGTGCTCGGCGCCATCACGCAAGAAGGCGTGCGTCTTGCCGAGCTGGTCTCTGCGGTGGGTTTGCCCAAGCAGACGGTTGGCGACCTGATCGACGACCTCGAGTCGATGAAGATGGTCGAGCGGTTTCCCGACCCCGATCACGGCGTGATCAAGCGCGTACGCCTCGGCAGCAAGGGCAAGATCTGGGCGGCCGAAGTGCGCCGCGTTGCCGCTGCGACGGAGGCCCGCTGGGCCACGCGGCTGGGCACGAAGAAGATGAAGTCGCTGCGCGCGCTCCTCGAGGAGCTGGCGTCGACGGTCGAAGGCGAGCCGCGCACGAACGGCGCGCGCCACCACAAGCGCGGCTAAACGCCCCGCGGTCGGCGCTACTTCTTCTTCGCGCCGACGAACGTGTAGATGAACGACGCCTTCATGATGGTGTCGAACGAGCTCGCCTCGGGCTGAAAGTTCGGTGCGAGGTTCTTCACCGGCAGCGCCGACGGGCGGTTGTCGAACTTGATCTCCATCGACATCTGCACCGCGAGGTTGAAGCCGATCTTGGCGCTGATCGCGAGCTTCGCGTTGACGCGCGTGTCCTTGAGCGGCCCGCCGTCGACGACGTGGCCCTGATCGTCGGTCGTCGTCAGGTGCTCGCGGTTGAGGTTCGTCAGCATCTCGAGCGCGGCCTCGAGCGTCGCGCCCTCGGTCATGATCGCCTTGTGCCCGATGAACAAGCGGCCCGAGTGGATCGACAGGCTCGGCCCGCTGACCGGATCCTGGCGCGTGAAGTCGTAGCCCACTTCGGCCGCGGTCTCCGCGGTCGCCGACTTGTAGAGGCGGCGGCTGTAGCCAGCCTGGGCGCCGTACGCGGACTCGAGGCCGGCGGGCGTGTCGCGACTCGCAAGTGCCGCGATGTAGAGCGAGTTGAACTCGGTGAGGAACCGGTCGTAGCGGAGCTTCGAGCTCAGCGTCTCGGCCGTGATCGTCGAGACCGTCACGATCTCGTTCGGGTTGTCGATCATGCCGTTGCCGTTCTGATCGAGCAGCACGCGCAGGCCCGACTTCGCGTACGCGCCGCTCGCGTCGAACATCAGGCGGTTCGCGCCGGTCTTACGCGACAGGTGCAGGCCGCCCGTCGCGGTCGTGGTCTCGGAGTTGCCGGTCGTGAGCACCGCGCCAGCCTCGGCCGCGGCGGTCCAGTCGACGCCCTTGACGTCCTTGACGTCGTCATGCTTGCCGTACTCGAACTTCGGGTCGTCGGCGGCGGCGAGCCGGCTCGACAGGAGTGAGAGCGCGATAAGGAAACGTCGCATGGCGCGACGCTACCTCAATCCGACTTGGGAATCGCGCGCAGGCGGTATCCGAAGCGGTGGCGCGATTCGATCAGGTCGCCAATCTCCGACTTCATCAACGCTCGTCTCACGCGGCGTACCAGCTGCTTGACGTGGTTCTCGCTCGGCTCGCGGGTGTCCCACGACAGGTCCGCGATCAGCTCGCTGCTCCGCACGAAGCCGCGCACGAGCTCGGGCTGGTGCTGCTCGGTCGCCATCCGCTTGATCATCAGCGCCATCAGCTCGAACTGCGTCGTGGTCAGCTGGACCTGCTTGCCGTCGACCTCGATCAGGCCGCCGCCGCCGCCGGTCGGCTCGTGCAGCCGGAACCGCATCTCGGGCAAGCCGATGTCGGTGCGCTCCTCGCCGAACGCGTCGTCGTCGTCGTCGGTCGAGACCGGGCGCGCGACGGGGGGAGGAGGCGTGATCGCGCTCGGCTTGATCGTCGAGGTGATCGTGCGGCTCGCCTTCGGCTCCGGGAGCGCGGCCACGTCCTCGATCAGGTAGAACGCGATGTGACCGAAGCGGATGCGCTCGCCGCTCTTCACGGGCGCCGGGTTGTCGCACAGCCGGTCCTCGAGGTACGTGCCGTTCGCCGACCCGAGGTCGCGGACGGTCCACGAGCCATTGTCGAACGTCAGGTGCGCGTGGTGCCGCGACACGCTCGGCTCGAGCACGGCGATGCCGCGGTTCTCGACCTGGCGGCCGATCAGCGTGCGGGCGTCGAGCTGATGCGCACGACCCCACAGATCGACGAGCGCGGCGGCCGTCGCATTCTGCACGCGCGGCTGGATCTGCTCCGGACTGATGCGAATCGGGCTCGAAAGCTCGTCGCGACACTCCTCGCACAGCACACCGACCTCGGCCGGGCGTGCCTTGCAGACCGGGCACATCACGACGCCATCCTATCACTCCTCATCGTGAGAGTTATTCCCAGCCAGGGTAAGCCCGACCTTGCACGGGCTCTTCGACGCGATGGGGGGCCACCGCAAAGCGGATGGGGAAGCTCTGCGCGGCGATTCCGTCGTCGGCGGCGGTCATGACCTGGAAGTGGAGGTGCGGCGTGGACGAGAACCCGGTGTTGCCCGAGAGGGCGATCTCCTGCCCGCGCGCGACGTGATCGCCGGGGCTGACCTCGATCCCTGACGGCGCGAGGTGCATGTACTCGCCGATCGTGCCGTCGTCGTGGAGGACGAGCACGAAGTTCGTGCGAGCGTATTCGAGGTAGTCGGGCGTCGTGCCGGCGCCCTGCGCGGCCGCATTGCTCGCGACGACGATCCCGGGCCGCGCCGCGTGCACGCGCGTGGCGACCGGGCAGTCGAAGTCGACGGCGAACTCGTTCGAGCCGCGATGCGAGAACGCGCCGTGAAAGCCCTGGAGCACGGCGAACGTCTTGCCGGCCGCGTAGGGCAGGCGATACGCGTATTCCGCCGGTCGCGCCTGCGGGTCGCCGAACCGCACGTGGAGCTGGAACATCCGGTGATAGGCCTGGGTCGGATCGATCACGGACAGCGTCGTCAGCACGACGCCGGCGCCGGCGGCGTTCGGCTTTGGCGCGGCCGGCAGGACGGCGATTCCGGTGTTGTCGGTCGGGTCGAGGTTGACGAGGTCAGCGAGCTGCCACGCCATCACGACCGGGGCCGCGTAGTGGTTGTAGGCGACCTCGATGATGCGGTTGCCGTCGCGGCGCATCTCGATCTCGACCCGGCCGCCGGTGAACACGAAGTCATTCGTCCGATCGACGACAACGCCCGCCGTGCGCAGGTCGATCGCCGGTGCGACATCGGGCGGCGGGGCCGCGGGCGGGGGCGTCCAGGCGGCCGGCGTCCCCGGCTGCGGGCCGCAACCGACCAGCACGACGAGCGCGAGCCACCGCATCGTTCTTATCGTAGCAGTCGCGAGAATCTCGTGCGCGTGCGTGCCTGGTTGTTGCAGTGCGTCTCGTGCAGGAGGTCACTATGGCTAAACTGTCTTCGGCTGCGTGGATCGCTCATGACGTCGGGCTGGCGACGGCAATCGGTGGAACACTGTTTGGACGCGAGGCACTGCACCCGGCGCTGCGCGAGGGGATCGCGGATCCCGACGAGCGCGATCGCGTCGCGGATGCCGCGTGGCGCAAGTTCTCCTGGGTGAATCTGGCAGGCCACATCGCGATGGCGTCGACGTGGTTCGCGGGGCGCACGATGCTGAGCGGCCGCGAGGTCGACCGCACGTCGCGTCCGCTGACCGTCGCGAAGGACGCGCTGATCGTCGCGAGCCTCGCCACCGGCGCGGCCAGCGTCGTGATCGGACGGATCCTCGGCGCGAAGGTTCGCAACGACGAGCAACCGACGATGCAGGACCGCGAGCAGGTCGAGACGCTACGCCGCGCCGTCGGTGCGGTCGGGCTCGTCAACCTCGCCGCGAACATCGGCATCCTCGGCGTGACCGCCGCGCTGGCGATGCAGGCCGCGAAGTCGCCGAAGTTCTCGTTCTGGTCGCGCCTGCTGCCCTAGCGGCGGTAGCGCACGATCGTGCCGGAGCGGCGGTCCCACGCGGTCCGCTTGCCCGGCACGCGCAGCGACGCGTAGAGCACGTGGACGATCCACGTGATCCCGATGATCGCCCACAGGATGCTGAAGATCGTCTTGATCACCGGGATGTGCAGCGGCGCGAGTGCGCGCGCGAGGATTTCGGCGGCGATGAACGGGCCGAACTTGATCAGCTCGCGCGCGAGGACGGAGCGCCAAGGCGGGCGAATACCGGTCGTGACATCTGCGATCTGCAGCTCGAACAGCGCGCCACCGAGCGTCGTGCCCCAGCGTACGACGAGCAACGTCTCGACGAGCGCGACCAGCGGAATGCCGATGAGGCCCATCGGTACGTCGCCGCCGCCCCACAGCACCGCCATCGTGAGCCCGAGCACGATCAGCACGCTGAGCTGATCGATCCCGCCGGCGATCATGCGCACCCAGAAGCCGGCGGGGCGCGTGTACTGCGTCGACACCAGCTCGATCGCGCGGAGCAGCTCGTCGTAGCTCGCGAACCGGTCGGCGGGCCTGGGCGCCATCATGCGCGAGATCAGGCCGTCGAGCGCGGTGCCCTGGATTCGCGGCACGACGCCGCGCGGGATGCTCGGGCGAACGGCCGTCTCGTGCAGCGATCGCAGCTCGGCGGCGCTCTGCGCCTGAAACGGCGGCCGGCCCGAGACGAGCTGGTAGAGCGTGGCGCCGAGCGCATAGACGTCGGCGCGGAAGTCGACCGGCTCGCCGCGCGCCTGCTCGGGTGCCATGTAGAGCGGCGTGCCGGCGAGCGTCGTCTGCGCGACCGGTCCGCCATCGCCCGCGTGCTCGGGCGCACCGGCGGCGAGCCCGAAGTCGAGGACCTTGATGACGCCGTGCGCGTCGACCATCAGGTTCGACGGCTTGACGTCGCGGTGCGTGAACCCGGCGCGCTGTGCTTCGCGAAGGCCGAGCACCGCATCGTGGATCAGCGCGAGCGCCTGCTCGGCGGCAATCGGGCCCTTCGCACAGCGCTCGGCGAGCGTCTCGCCGCTGACGAGCTCCATCGCGAAGTAGAGGCGGCCCGCGTCCTCGCCGATGAAGTAGATGTGCGCGACGTTGCTGTGCATGACGCGCGCCTGGGCGCGGGCCTCGCGGATCATCCGCTCGCGCGCCTCCTGGGTGGTCGTACCGGTAGCGAGCACCTTCACGGCGACCGGGCGATCGAGCGCGAGATCCGTCGCGAGGTAGACCTCGCCCATCGCGCCCGCTCCGAGTTTCTTCGAGATCTGGAAGTGCCCGAGCCGGATGCCGGAAGCGAGCTCGCCGCCGGGCGTCGTGGTCGAGGGCGGTGCCCCGGTCGCGGTCGCGGTCGCGTCGAGCGCAGCGTCGAGATCAGACCCCACGGCGCGATCATACCCAAACCTTGACTCCCTGCCGCGTTCGCTTACCTTCGACTCGATGTCCGCGCGCGACAGCAGCTGGACGGTGGCTCCATCGTTGCTGTGGTTCGGCGCGTTCCTCGCGGGCGCGCTGATCTACCTCGATGGCGGCGTGCAGGCCGTGGCGGATCGCCTGACCGCGAAGCGCGCCGCGGATGTGCCGGCCGCGGGACCGGTGTTCACGGCGAAGCCGGTCGTCGTCGCGGAGGCCGACGACACGAGCGATGTGGCGCCCGTGCTGCCGGCGGCATCGGGAGGCAGCCACGACGTCGGCGCGCTCGACGACACATGCCTCGATCCCTTCGGGATCGAGGTCGATCATCATTCCGGGTCTTCGACCCGGGGGGGCAGTGACGAGGCGTGCAAGCGGTGGGCGATGGACGGCTTCTACAAGGCCGTCGCGTCGGCGAAGCAGGGGACGCTCGGACGTGCGGTGCGCGTGTCGTGGTACGGCGACAGCGTGATCGCGACGGACGCGATCCCCGGCCGGCTGCGCACGAAGCTCCAGGGCGAGCTCGGCGATGGCGGTCCCGGCTTCGTGTTCATCGTGCCGCCGCACCGCTTCAACGATCACGACGCGATCACGCGCGCGCAGAGCGGCAACTGGGGCTCGCACGCGATCAGCGTGATGCAGACGCCCGACGGGCTGTACGGGCCGGGCGGCGCGACCGCGGAGACCGATGGTGGGAAATCGACGATCAAGGTCGCGCACGGCAAGGTGACGAACGTCGAGCTCTACTACCTCGCGCAGCCGCACGGCTCGACGGTGACGGTCACCGCCGATGGCGAGCCGCTGATCACGGCGCCGACCAGCGCCGATGCGAAGGCGGCCGCGTATGCGGCAGGGACGACCGCGGGGGCGGCGCGCTTCGACATCGAGTCGAGGGGCCGCGCGCGGCTGTTCGGGATGACGCTCGAGAATGCGAAGGGCGCGGTCGTCGACAACCTCGGTGTCGTCAGCGTCAACGTCAAGAGCTGGACGAATGCCGACGCCGCGCACTGGTCCGACGAGCTCGCGCATCGCAGCGCGGATCTGATCCTGATCACGATCGGCGCGAACGAGGCGCAGTGGCTGCAGCCCGGCGACAAGGACACCAAGGACTACCAGCCCCACTACGAGAGCGTGCTCGCGCCGATCCGCAAGGGCCGGCCCGATGCGGCGTGTCTCGTCGTGTCGCCGACCGATCAGGCGGAGGAGAAAGACGGCGCGTATCCGTCGCGCCCGGTGATGCCGCTGCTCGTCGACGCGCAGCGCAAGGCGGCGCACGCGCAGGGCTGTGCGTTCTACTCGACGTACGACTGGATGGGCGGGAAGGGCAGCGCGTCGAAGTGGTTCCGCAAGGGACTGGTCGGCAGCGACTTCCAGCACCTGACGCAGAAGGGCGCGAACAAGCTCGCCGACGGTCTCTACGAGGCGCTGATGACGGGGTACCAGAAGTATGCGTCGCACTGAGATCGTCGCGCTGATCAGCGTGTTCGCCGGCTGCGGCAGCGGCTGCGATGGCGAGCGCGCGCAGAAGACGACGGCGCGGCCGCCGGATGTGGTCGTGCGGCAGAGCGAGTCGGGCGCGAGCCTGCCGGAGCCGGGCGATGTCGATGCGGGCGCGTTACCCGTGACGATCGGATTTCTCGACGCGCCGCAGGGCACGCTCGACGGGCTGTTCACGGGGCTCGCGGCGGCCGAGAAGGGCGAGCCGGGCGGGCGCGTCGACATCGTGATGTTCGGCGACTCGCACACCGCGGGCGACTCGATGACGTCGCGGCTGCGCCAGACCTGGCAGCACCAGTTCGGCGACGCGGGGCGCGGGCTCGTCGCCGCGGGCAAGCCGCCGACGCGTCACTACTACCAGCGCGACGTTCGCTACGGGATCAGCGGCGACTGGAAGGCGGCTGTCGGTGGCAAGCGCGGCGACAGCGAGCCGTTCGGCATCGCGGGGCTGCGGGTGTCGGGGCAGAAGAAGGGCGCGCAGCTGTGGGTCGAGACGTGCCCGGATTGCTCGTCGGGAACGAGCACGGCGCAGTTCGAGATCCTCTACTACGCGGCGCCCGACCACGGCGTGCTGCGTTACCGCGTCGATGACGGCGCGTGGCAGCAGGTCGCGACGAAGACGACCGCGATCGAGCCGCCGCATCCGGCGCGTCAGGTCGTGCCGGTATCCGACGGAACGCACCGGTTGACGCTCGAGCATGGTGGTGGCGGCGCGGTCGATCTGTTCGGCATCGTGCTCGAGCGCGGCAAGCCTGGCGTCGTGATCGATTCGCTCGGCGTCGTCGGGCGACGGCTCGGCTCGCTGCGTTCGTGGGACTGGTCGATCATCGGCGACCAGCTGTCGACGCGTGATCCGAAGCTCGTCGTCCTGCAGTACGGCACGAACGAAGCGGACGATCCGGATCTCAACCTCGACGATCTCGCGCGTTACTACGACGAGACGATCCTGCGCATTCGCGCGGCGGCGCCGACCGCGTCGATCTTGATCCTGGGGCCACCGGATATGGGCGTGCGCGAGGCGGGCAAGAGCTGCGAGCACATGAAGGTGCCGCCCGACGCCGGCTTGCCGCCGGAGTGCGAGTGGCGCACGCCGTCGATCCTCGGCGAGATCATCTCCGTCGAGCACGCGGCCGCCGTGCGCAACCACGTCGCGTTCTTCGACACGTTCGCGGCGATGGGCGGCGCCGATCACATGCACACGTGGGTCACCGCGGATCCGAAGGTCGCGTTCAAGGACCACGTGCACTTCACCGACATCGGCTACCAGCACTGGGCCGACGCGCTCTCCGGCGCGCTGCTCGAGCAGTACGACCGCTGGCGCCAGACGCACGGCCTCGCGCCGAGCCATCCGCTCGTGCCGCCGCCCGCGCACCCGTCGGATGCGCCTCTGCCGGGGCCGGTGGCTCCCTAGCCGTGCTGTTCTCGTCGCCGGATTACCCGCTGTTTCTGATCGCGGTGTTCTTCCTCTACGCGCTGCCGCGGTCGGGCGCGCTGGATCCGGTGCTCGAGCGAGCGCTCCGCGTGTTGCGGATCGGGCGCGCCG